>NZ_JBFAHW010000012.1:0-161982 GCF_040654355.1 Streptomyces sp. NPDC050704
TGCGCCCGCGCGGGAGCAGGGCGGCACCCGTCACGGAGCAGGCTTGCGTAGGTGGCCCCGGTATGTTCTGCCTCCTCGCCGCGGCAACCGCGCAGGCGTGTCCTCGGGGGTCGCGATCGTCTCGGCGGCCAGGTGGAGTTCCGCCCGCACTGTCGCGGACGACAGGTCGAGGGACAGTGCCCGGCCACACTTGCCCAGCCAGTCGGTGAGCGTACTCCGGCTCAGGCCCAGCTCGGAGGCAGCGGGTGCCGTGCGGCCACGGTGCTGGAGCCAACATCGAAGGGCGATACGCAGCGGCTTGTCCAGAGGTCTGAGGAGGGCGGAGGCCCAGTGATGGGCGTCGTCGGGGTCGAGTAGATCGGTGGGCAGCGGGGGGTCGGTAACAAGGCGTGCGGACGTGCTGACTCGGTGGGAAGGAGCCGGGGCTCGCAAAGCCAGCAGGAGTTGGGCCTGCACGGTGGGGTTGTCCAGTTCGGCGGCCAGGAGAGTGCCGATCCAGCGCAGGCGGGCACGAACCGTGCCTTCGGACACGTCGAGCACTGCTGCGGCGGCCTGAGCGGACCCCGACCGCAGGTATGCCTCCAGCGTCCGGTGCTGCTCGCGGTCGAGGGGCGTGAGGATCGCGGCGGACCAAAGGGCGAGTCGATCGGCGGGCACGACGCGGAGCAGCCCGTGCGAACCCAGGAAGGTCGCGGACGCCAGGCAGCCGGAAGTCGCGCCGTGCCGCGCGTTCCCCGCCTCGGCCCACGCCGTGGCGACCATGTCCAGTGGCAACGGGTCCGAGACGCCACCGGCCAGTTGATGTCGGTCTGCGATGCGCGCGACGAAGAGGCGTGCCAAGCGGCGGTCATGGTCGTCGAGGCTGTGGAGGCCGTGGAGTGCGACGACGACCAACTCGTTTCCCTCCATACACACCAGCATGCGGGGGGCGTTGGGAGACACACTGGGCTGCGCCGCTCGCCAATGCGTCTGATAGGCGGCATGCACCGACTGACCGGCCAGCCGGAACACCGTGGCGTGTGTGGCGGCGGTGCCCAGCACGTCGGTTGCCAGGTGAGACCGGCCGCTCAGCAGGAGATGCAGAACGGCGGTGTGCAGTCTCCGCTCAGCCTGGTGGGTGTCCTCCGCCCGACGGACCCGCGCCCGCATTCTGAGCAGGTCGACGCAGGTCCGTACGATCAGGTCGATGCGGGATGCGGGCGGTGCCGTGCCGGGACGGACCACGAGGACGGCACCCGCCATCTTGCGGATCGTCAGGTGCGGGTGGAGTCGGGGGTGCGCGGCGGCACGCACCCCCTCAGGTCCGGCGGTGTCCGGGGTGCTGCAGACGACGCCGCCCATGAGGTCCGCCAGGACCGCCCAGCCGTCGGCCAGGGCTGCGGCTTCGGCAATCAGCCGGGCGTCCGAGTGGGCCGCCGCACGGGTGAGCCGTCGCACCACCTGGTACCGGGTCACCTTCACGGGCAGGGCAGGCGTGCGCCCCGCACTGCCCGGCGTCATAGGATCCGCGCCACCCCGCCCCAGCCCGCGCGGTCGGTGAGAGCACCGGTGTTCGCGTCGGGGCGCCAGCGCGGCCAGCTCGTAAACCCGGGTTCGACCAGTTCGGTGCCCTCGAAGAGCTCGACGGCCACCGACGGCTCACGGAAGATGTAGGGGATCGCGCCGGAGCTGTTGTACTCGTCCTGCACCACCTGGTGTTCCTTGTCCGCGGCTGTGGAGTGGCTCAGTGACAGGTAGCTGCCCGAGGGAAGCTGCTCGACCAGTCGGCGCACAAGACCCCGGGCTTCGTCCCAGTCCACGATGTGGCCCAGCACGTCGTTGATGACCAGAGCGGTGGGCTTGGTCATGTCCAGCGTCTTGGCCGCGCCCGTTAAGACGGCGTCCGTGTCCCGCATGTCCGCCTGCACATAGGCGGTGGCGCCCTCGGGGGTGCTGGTGAGCAGCGCATGGACGTGCAGCAGCACGATCGGGTCGTGGTCTATGTAGACCACTCGGCAGTCGGGCGAGACCCGTTGTGCGACTTCATGGGTGTTGTTGCTGGTCGGCAGCCCGGCACCCAGGTCGATGAACTGCCGGATCCCCGCCTTGGCGAGGAAGGCGGTGGTACGCCGGAGGAAGTCCCGCGACTCCTTGGCGAAGGGGACGATGAGGGGGTACTTGCTGCTGTAGGCGTCGCCAGCGGCCTGGTCGGCGGGGTAGTGGTCTTTCCCGCCCAGCCAGTAGTTCCAGACGCGCGCACTGTGCGCGACGGACGTGTCGATCGGCTGGTGCGGGCGGGTCGGTTCGGTCATGTCAGTACCTCTGTCGATTCGTCGGGATGGGGTGCGATGGCGCAGGTGTGGTCCATCAACAAGTGATACGCCGACACCGCGTGCAGGCTGTTCAGGACTTCAGCGGTGCCGCGCAGATCTCCTTCACGGACTACGTGGTCGGGGATCTCCGGCACGTCGACCCGGTACAGGGTCACGGCCGGCATGCCGGTCATGGGGTGGCAAGGACCTTCCAGGGGGTGAATCTGCAAGGTCACATCGGGGCGCTCGACAGCTGCCTTGAGTGCCTGCCGCTGCTCGGCCATCACATCCTTGTCGCCTACGGAAGTGAGCAGCGCCGTGGCGGACATGATGGCCCAGATGCGTGTGTTCTGGTGACGCAACCGCTTCTGGCGTTCCATGAGCAGCTCGGTCCGCCGGTCCTTGTCCGCAGGGGACAGGTCAGGTCTGCGGACGTTGTCGACGGCGCGGGCATAGGACGGTGTACGCAGCAGGGCAGGAACAAGTGCCGGCTCCCACACGCGGATGATCCGGGCCGCGGATTCCACGCTCATGAGGTCCAGCTGCCATGGGTCCATGACGGACCGCCACGGATGCCACCACCCCGGTAGGTTGGCGGCCGCGAGTTCCCCGAGAAACCCTTCGATTTCGGCAGCGCCCGCGCCGTACGCCGTAAGCAGGGCATGGACCTGACCCTCGTCGAGGGATGTCTCGGCCTGCTCGATGCGGCGGACGGTCGCGGTGTGGGCCCCAAGTGCGTTGGCGGCCTCGCCTCGGGACATCCCCGCCGCTTCACGCAGTGTTTTGAGCCGGGTGGCGAGAACCAGGTGCGCGACGGTCCTGCCAGACCTTTCGCGAGCCACGGAATCTCCTTCCGGCACTTTCCACAACCTGCTGTTAGTGCGAACTCTGTATCTTGCAATCCTCGTTCACAACCCTTTGAGTATGTCCAACCCGCTTCAGTCGGCGCGCAGTTGCGGGTGACGGGAAGCGGCAAGATCGCGGCCGGCCGCCGAAGAGGGCTCCGTTCACATACGCGCCGTCGCTCCGGGCAGGGAGGGAGCCGGGTGCGGTCGACGCCGATGGGGGCATGACCGGGAGGACGAATGGACAGGCGTGATCGGCGGCAGTCGACTCATGGAGGGTGGTCCGTCAGCAGGAGCCTCCCGCTGCCTCCCGCCGGAAGTGACGCCACCCCGGCAGTTGCCTCCCGCCCACCCGAACACCGGATGGGCGACAGCCTCCCCCACCCGCTGACCGCTGCCCGCACCGCCCACCGGGAAGCCGCTGCCTCTCCAGCTGACCTCCACACGATGCTCAGCACCCCCGAGGTGAAAGCCTGGTCCAACGCCTTCCTCACGCCCCTGCGGTGCGACCCGCGCCTCATGCGCACCCTCCAGGCCCGGCCGGCACACGACGCCAACGTCTCGCGCACCGCCGCGGCCCTCGACGTCGCCCCCGTCACCGTCCGCACCCGACTGCGCGCGGCCGGGCCGCTCAACCGCCGCGAACCGATCCGCAGCGACCTCCGGTTCGACTCCGCGGGCGATCTGCCCGACGGCGGAGTCGGCGCCCTGGCCGGTGTCCGGTCCCCCGCCTGTGCGGTCCACGCGGCAACTGGCGGGCCGGACATGACCGTAACGAGGACTGCGGAAGCCGAGGAATCCCGCCATGACGCTGCCTGACGTGTGTCTGCTCGCCTCCGCCAGAGCCGCCTTCCCCCTCTGGGCGCGACTTGAGACCATCGGCGTGCACTCTCTGCACACCTGGGTCGTGCCCGACGGCTGCAGCGCCGAGACGGCGGCCGACCGCGCCGCCGAGGCCATGGTGTGGGAGGGGCCGCTCAGCGACGGCGGGATCGTCATCACCGCCTTCGACTCGGCGAAACTCCTGCAGTCCGTCGTCCTGCCGCACGTCGTGCCCTACCTGACCCAGGACACCGCCTGGCTGCAGATGGGCGCAGTCGCGGCCACGGACCGGCCGTTCGTCGAAGCAGCCGTGACCTTCACCGGCGTCTGCCTGATCCAGGCCCCGTTGCGCTGGACACCCGAAGGCCAGCTCCCCTCCGCCGGCACCGACGCGCCGGGCACGGAGCCGGCCGACCACGACCTCGAACCTGCCGCTGCGCTGGCGTACGCACTCTCCCTCATCGCGCCGCTGCGACCGAACTTCGGTCTCACACCGCCACAGCCCATGGACGCCGATACCGCGTATGCGCTGGCGCAGATGGAACTGGAGTTCCCCGTCCCTGACGCCGACTTCAGCCGGGGGCCTGACGTGCCGCCCGATGCCACCAGGGACAGCAGAGCGGACCGGAAAGGGCTCCAGCGCCGCCGCAGCAAGAGAACTCCACCGGACTAGTTGGCCATTGAGTGCTTCAGTCGGCCGCCTTGGTGCTCAGGGTTGTCGATCAACACCTGGCCGCACTCAGGCCTCGTCGGATCGCCACAACCAGCGGAGGGCATCGGGGAGCAGAACGCCGCCGTGGTTGGGGCTGTGACCGCCGTCGCCCAGGACCAGGCGGAAGTCGTAGCCGGCTTCCGCGAGCGCGGCCGCGACACGCAGGTTGTTGGCGAGCCAGTTCCCCTCGGGCTCGTTCCAGCGCAGGTCCCGATGGCCCGCTTGCAGGAAGATACGCAGCGGCTTGGTGGGGACGCGCGGAATGAGCTCGGGGTAGGGGTTGCCGCCGGGCATCTGCGTGAAGCTGGACAGGAACGCGGTGACCCGGCGGAACTTGTCGGGGCGCAGCCATGCTGCGGTGAACGCGCAGTTGCCGCCGCTGCTGCCACCGCAGATGCCCCACTGATCGGGGTCCTCGGCGATCGAGTAGCGCTTGCCGACCTCGGGGATGATCTCGTTCAGGAGGAAACTGACGTACCGATCGTCGAATGCGTCGTACTCGGTGTTGCGGTTCTTCGGATCCTCGGCGCCGGCGAAGATGCCGGGGTCGACGAACACGCCGATGGTGACCGGGATGTCGCCCCGGTGGACGAGGTTGTCCAGGACGGTCGCGCCGCGGACTTCCCCGTCGGGGTCGAGGTACCACCATCCGTCCTGGAACACCATGAGCGATGCTGGTTCGGCGGGGTTGTATCTCGCCGGCACGTGGACCCAGAACTTCCGGGACGTGCCGGGGTAAGTCACGCTGTCGTTCCAGTCGAACTCGATCGTCTCGCCGGCGGGCACGCCGGGCTGTGCAGCGGAGTCGGGGCCGTGGGCGTAGCGAACGTCTGACTGGTTCATCGGAAGCGGCTGGTAGGGCACCTCGATCATCATGCAGGTCAGCTCAGGTGAGGAGTTTCGCGAGCTGGGCCATCTCGGTGGGCGGGTCGATCACCGGCTGGATCAGGAGTTCGTCGACTCCGGCCTGTTCCAGGGTGGTGATGCGGGCGAGGAGATCGTCGCGGGTGCCGACCAGGGCCAGGGTGTTCATCAGCGAGGGCAGCACCAGGTCCCGGTCCTGCGGCGAGATGCGTCCGAGGTAGTTGGGGTAGAGCTTGGTGTGCCGGTCCGGCGCGGTAGCGGTGGTGCCGCGCCGGTCGAGGAGGCTCCGTACCGCTTGGCGTTCCTCGGGGCCGAGTTGGTCGGCGAAGGCGGGTGTGTCGGCGGCGGTGTCGGCGGCGAAGGCCAGCAGCGACAGGACGAGGTGGCCGGTCGCGTCCCGGGCCGCGTCGCCGTGGGGGTCCTCGTCCTCGTCGAGCAGGTGGAGCGAGGTGACCACGTAGGAGTCCGCCCGGGTGTCCGTGTGGGAGTCGGGGTCGCGGGGTGTGTCCTGGGCGGCGTGGCGGCGGGTGTCGTGCAGCGCGTGCCAGGCGGTGGGGTCCAGCAGGCCGAAGGAGATGAGGCCGGTGCCGCGGCGGCCCGCGACGGCGGCGGCCTTCGGCCCGAGCAGCGCGGCCACGACGAACTCGATCGGGTCGGCGGTGTTCACGTGCGCCCCGGCGTGCAGGAACCGGATGTCGCGGACCCGGTCACCTTCGCGGTACTCGGTCGAACGTCCGGCGCACAGGTCCTGCAGCGCGGCGGTGAAGTTCTCCAGCCTGGCCGCCGTGGTCGGCCGCATGCCCACGGTACGCCGGGCGGTGTTTCCGGTGCCGACGCCGCAGATGATCCGGCCCGGTGCCAAGGCGTTGAGGCTGGCGAGCCCGCTCGCGGCGGCCGGAGCCGAGCGCAGCGCCGGTGAGGTCACGCCGATGCCGAGCCTGATGCGGCTGGTGGCCTTCGCGCACAGGCTCAAGGCGACGAAGGGATCGCCATGGACCATCGGGGTGTCGTTGACCCAGAAGCTGTGCAAGCCCAACTCCTCGGCCCGCACGGCGAGATCCTCCACACCGGGCTGCGCGCTGACCACGATCCCTGCACGCATCACAACCTCCAAGGTGTGCGGATGGAACCGGACTTGCTCAGCATGCCAGGTCCCGGCGCAGGGCCGTTGCAAAGTCGCGTGGCCTTGTGGCGTGGTGCTTTCGGGGCTGTCGACCCTCGTCGTCGAGGGTGTGACGGACGGAGTGAGGCCATCCGGGTGTCGGCTCGGACCCGGGACACGGGCAGTTCGTGCCACGGGTCCGTGGCGGGGGCGGCGCACGCTCGCGGTTTCGTCAGTTCGGCGTGGATCTGAGGGAGCACTTTCGTGCCGAGCAGTTCGATGGCGCGCAGGAAGTCGTGCTGGGGCATACCGCCGACGTCCATTTGAAGGATCTGGCGGCTGTGGCCGAGCAGTCCGTGCAGGTGGAGGATGCGGTCGGCGACCTCATCCGGGCTGCCGACGAAGACCATGCCGTCGGGGCCGTAGGTGGTGGCGCGCTCGGCTCGTGACGGGGCGGGGCGGCCCAGTTCGGCCAGGCCCTCGGCCATCATCCGGTGCTCGTACTCCAGGTACGTCGACCGGGCCTGGGTGCCGGACTCGGCGACGAACCCGTGCACGGCGACCGCGATGTCGGCCCGCTCGGCGGGGTGGCCGGCCTCGGCCCAGGCGGCCCGGTAGGCGTGCCCGTACTGCGCCCAGTGCTCGGGAGTGCCACCGAGGACGCCGAGGAACATCGGCAGCCCCAACTCGACGGCGCGGTACACCGAATCCGGGCTGCCCCCGGTGCCCAGCCAGATCTTCAGCGGTGCCTCGGGACGAGGGAAGACGGTGACATCCTGCAGCGGCCGTTTGCGGTGCGGGCCGCGCCAGGTGACGTTCTCACCGGCGTTGACCGCCATCAGCAGGGCGAGCTTGGAGGCGTAGAGCATGTCGTAGTCGTGCTCGTCGTGGTCGAACAGCGGGAACGTGATCGTCGACGAGCCGCGTCCGGCGACCAGCTCGATGCGTCCGGGGCCAGCGACGCGGCGGTCGCGAGCTGCTGGAACACCCGGATCGGGTCGTCGGTCGACAGGACGGTGACCGCGGTGCTCAGTTTGATCCTGTGGGTGGCTGCCGCGGCGGCGTTGACCACGGAGGTGGGTGAGGACAGCGGCATCGCCCGCATGTGGTGCTCGCCCACCCCGAAGAAGTCCAGTCCCACCTCGTCGGCGAGCTTGATGGCCTCCAGCACGTCACGGAGGGCCTGGGCGGTGGGGCCGCGGCTGCCGTCGGGCAGGCGCGGGGTGTTGCCGAAGGAGTAGACGCCGAGCTCGAAGGTCATGGCGGGGTCCTGGCCTCAGTTGCTGATGGCGGGCATGGCCCGCCGGTAGCGGGCGTCGGTGAGCTGGGCGACGAGGAACGCGGCGATGTCGGCGCGGCTCATGGCGGAGCCCACCTTGTCGTGACCGAGGAAGCCGGCGCGGATGCGGCCGGTGGCGGGCTTGTCGGTGGGGTTGGTGATGCGGGCGATGGTGTAGTCGAGACCGGAACCGGTGACGGCCTCGGTCATGCCCTTCAGCTCGGCCAGCGCGTTGGGGAACATCAGCCCGGCCGCGACGGGCAGCACCTTGTGCTTCCAGTGCGGCTTGTCCCGCGGATCGGCCAGTGAGGGCGTGGCCAGGCCGATGAACCGGTCCGCCTGCTGCGCCTGCATGGCCCGCACGATGGTGCGGGTTCCGTCGGTGACCTGGGTGCCGGTCGTGGACCGTTTCAGGAAGGGGCCGAGCGCGCTGATCACCGCGTCGGCGCCACTGACGGCCTGCTCGACGGCATCGCGGTCGGACAACTGCCCGGTGACGACCGTGAGGTGGGAGTGGGTGAGCGCGAGCTTGGCGGGGGTGCGGACCAGGGCGGTGACCTGGTGGCCGTCGTCCAGGAGCCGCTGGACGACGAGGCGGCCGATGCCGCCGGTCGCGCCGAAGACGGTGACACGCATCAGGGGTGGTTCCTCGCGGTAGCGATCAGCAGGGGTCAGAAGCTGTACGGGCCGAAGCGGCCCCACACCACCAGGCCGGCCAGGATCAGCAGGACGGCGTTGAAGACGATCGCGCCGGGCTCCTTGCGGCGGGCGTGGGTGATCGCGGCCAGCACCATCACGACGACCAGGCCGGTCGCGGCCAGCGGGGTCAGCACGGGGGCGATGTCGGTCGCGGCGGGAAGTATCAGCCCGAGGGCGGCGGCGAACTCCACGACGCCGATGAAGCGGACGGTGCCCTGGGAGAAGTCAGCCGTCCAGGGCAGCTGTCCGGCCAGCTTCTCCTTGGGCTGGGTGGACTTGATGACGCCGGCCATGGCGAACATGGCGGCCAGTACGGCCTGCACGATCCACAAGAAGACGTTCACGTACGGATTCCTTCGGGGAGGGGGACGGGGTGGGGAGGGAGCGATGCCCCTCCCCACGCAGGGGGGCGACTGGCCGGCCGGTCAGGCGTTGAAGACGGCCTCGGAGCGGTCGCGGTTTTCGTGCAGGTCCCAGTACAGAGGGGCGATCTGCTCGGGTGTGGCCGTCGGGAAGCCCTCCGGGCCGCCGTCGCCGATCCACACGCCGATCGCCACGTGCGCGGCGTGCACACCGCTGCCGGCCAGCTCCTTGTCCAGGTTGATGACCCAGTTGCGCAGGGCTGCCGAGGCGGCGTTGACGTTGCCGAGCATGGGGATGGGATCCACCGAACCGCCGCCGGTGGTGAACAGCAGGGTGCCGGCGCCCACTTCGCGCATCGCGGGCAGCACCGTGCGGGCGGCGGCGATGGCGCCGTAGAGGATGTACTCGATCTGCGGCTGCAGATTGTCCACCGTGACTTCCGAGGGGGCGGCCAGGGTGTGACCGGGCACCGGCGAGTGCGGGGCGGGTGAGTACTCCAGTACGTCGATGCCGCCGAAGCGGGCCTTCACCGCGTCCAGGGCATCGGTCAGTGAGGGCCGGTCCAGCACGTCGGCCGGGAACGCCGCGGCCGTGATGCCTTCCTGGCCGAGCTGGTCGACCAGCGTTTCCAGCTTCTCCTTGGTGCGGGAGATCAGGGCGACGTCGAAGCCGCGGCTGCCGAAGGTACGGGCGATGGCCAGGCCCATACCGGGACCGGCGCCGACGATGGCAACAGTGGGCACGATGGTTCCTCTTTCTGTCGGGCGTGGGTCAGGAGCAGGAGACGGCGATCTTGCCCGGCGTGCCGGCGCCGAAGGCGGCGAACGCCTGCGTGGCCTGTTCCAGCGGGTAGGTGGCGGTGACCGGCACCCGCAGCGCACCGGAGGCGACCTGCTCGGCCAGGGAGGTCAGGATCTGGGTGTTCGGGGTGCCCATGATCGTGTGGACAGTGACGTCCTGCCCCTTGACGTCGTCCTGGGTGAGCCCGGTGGTCGAGGCGAGCTGTCCGCCCGGCCGCAGCAGAGCCGCCAACTGGGCGCCGTCGCCCGCGAGGTGCAGCACCGCGTCCACCCCCTCCGGGGCGATCGCGCGGACCTGCCCCTCCAGGTCACCGGTGAAGTCGACCACGTGGACTTCCGCGCCGGTCAGACCGGTGACGAAGTCGCTCTGCGCGCCGGGGCGGGCGGTCGCGATCACCTTCGCGCCCCGGGCGGCGGCGAGCTGCACCGCCAGCGAACCCACTCCGCCCGAGGCCCCGGAGATCAGCAGCGTCTCGCCCTCACCTAGGGCCACCGCGTCCAGACTCACCACGGCCGTGGCCCCGGCCACGCCCAGCGCGCCCGCGTCCCCCACCGTCAGACCCGCGGGGATGCGGGCGGCCCCGTGCCCGGCCGGCACGGTGACGTACTGGGCCAGCGATCCGGCGCCCACGTACGGCTTCAGCACGACACCGAAGACCGCGTCACCGACCGCGAAACCCTCCACACCCTCGCCGAGCGCCTCGACAGTACCCGCGAAGTCCTGGCCCAGGACCAGCGGGAACCGGTGCTCCATCATCTCTTGCACATAGCCGGCCGCTACGGCGATGTCGAAGCCGTTCAACGAGGCGGCCGCCACCTTGACCAGCAATTCCCCAGCCTCCGGGCGAGGAGCGTCCACCTCGGTCACGGCCGGGGCGGAAGGGACGGATTCGAGCGTCACAGCGCGCATGAAAGTACCTCTCGACTAAGTGGTCCGGGTGGACCACTTTCACTGTCGCCCACCGTATCAGCGCAAACGGCCCACCCGTTCCACTTAGGTAGAGTGGGGGCATGAGCTCCCCGCCTTCCGACCAGACACCGTGCCGGCAGCTCGGCACGGGACTGCGCGCCGACGCCGAGCGCAACCGCTGCCGCATCCTGGCCGCCGCCCGCCGCCTCTACGCCACCGAAGGGCTCGGCGTCTCCATGGCCTCCGTCGCCCGCGAGGCAGGCGTCGGCAAAGCCACCCTCGGCCGGCGCTTCGCCACCCGGGAGGAACTGATCAACGCGGTCTTCGCCGACCGCATGGACGCCTACGCCGACGCCGTAGCCGAGGCACTCGCCGACCCCGACCCCTGGCACGGCTTCACCGGCTACATCGAGGCCGTCTGCGCCATGCAGGCCGCCGACCGCGGTTTCGCCGACGTCCTGACCATGACCTTCCCCGCGGCCAAGGCCCTGGAAGCCCGCCGCACCGAGTCGTACAACGGATTCCTCGAACTCATCGCCCGCGCCCGGCGCAGCGGACACCTCCGCGAGGACTTCGTCCCGGAGGACCTCGTCATCCTGCAGATGGCCAACGCCGGCGTCCTCGCCGCCGCGGGCGACGACGCCCCCGACGCCTGGCGCCGCCTCGTCGGCCACATGCTCCGCTCCTACGCCACACCGGACGCACCGATCCCCGCGGTGCCCGAAGCCCCGAGGCCCAAGGCCCTCTACCGCGCCATGGTCCGCCTCTCACGAACCGGCCCGGGCTCCGTCGAGCACGACGGCCTTGGCCCGCGGTAGGCATTCGCGCCGTGGCGGGCTCGGGGCGGCCCATGCCCCTGAGAGATTCCTACGACGGCGAGGAGGGTGCCGGCTGGGGCCACGGACCGGCGCCGGGCCCTCGCCGACGGCAGTGACGGGCTCGCGCTCCTGGCGCCACACATGGGCCACGATGTGCGATACCTGCACCGATGCCTTCCTGCACGCCGTCGCCCTCCCAGCCCCGGCAGGAGGTTGCCGACTTCGGGCAGGCGCGCCGGTGTTGCAGTACAGGCGGATGATCACCTCGTCCCGCAGCTGGACGAACTGCTTGCCCCGGCAGGTACCGAGGACCTTCGTGGTCTCGTCGTCCCGGATGGGTGGTCTCTGGATAGTTCCCCGACCGCAGCGAGCGGTCCCAGTCGCGCAGGAATCCCGACCAGGGCGTCGACAGCCCCGCAGTGATCTTGTCCAGGTCCAGCAGCGGCATCCTCGCAAACGTCCGAGTAAAGGCGCCGATGAGCGGCGCGCTCAACCCCGAAGACCGGAAACGGCCCACACGAAAAGGGCCCTCACAGGCTCTCGCCTGCGAAGACCCTTCACACTGTCGGGACGACAGGATTTGAACCTGCGACCCCTTGACCCCCAGTCAAGTGCGCTACCAAGCTGCGCCACGTCCCGATGCGCCTCGTCGCGGTGAACCGCGTGATCGCGCGAACAGAACTTTACCCCACGCCGAGGGCTGCTTGGAAAAGGGCGGGGGCGAGGGACAATCGGGATATGAGCAGTACTTCTGACACCAGGCGGGACCGGGACACCGAGGGGCGGGCGCGTAACGCGCGGCCCCGGGACGGGCTCGGGCGGCCCCTGCCGTACGGGACCGACGGGGTGGAGCGGCAGCCCGAGGGGGTCGTACGTACGCCCGAGGAGACGGTCGTCGAGGCGCAGGCTCTGCTGGAGGACGGGAAGCCGTTCCATGCGCACGAGGTCTTCGAGGACGCGTGGAAGTCGGGGCCGGACGAGGAGCGGACGCTGTGGCGGGGGCTGGCGCAGCTCGCGGTGGGGCTCACGCATGCGGCTCGGGGGAACGTGACGGGCGGGGCTCGACTGTTGCGGCGGGGCGCCGGAGCCGTCGAGGAGTGGGGAGCGGACGCTGGACGGTCGCGGCCGTACGGGATGGAGCTGGCCGAACTGGCCGAGTGGGCCAGGCAGTTGGCGACGGCCGTGGAGGACGGCGGGGCTGCTGTGGGTGCGCGCGAGTGGGCGCCCCGGTTGCGTGGGGGCAAGACCTAGCGGTGGGCTTCTGACGGGTCTGCGCGGCGGGCGCCGTCGTCGTGAAGGGGTGCCGGACGGGTGCGGTGACCGGGTTGTCAGTGGCGTGCGGCAGACTCGGGGTGTGCGAAAGATTCATGTCATCGGTATCGGAGCGGGCGATCCCGACCAACTGACCCTGCAGGCGGTCAAGGCGCTGAAGAGCACGGACGTGTTCTTCATCCTCGACAAGGGCGAGGTGAAGTCGGACCTCGTTCAGCTGCGCCGTGACATCCTCGACGCTCACATACCGGCTGGGGCATACCGGCTGGTGGAGGCGCGTGACCCGGAGCGGGACCGGGCCGCCGGGGGCGCGGGCTACTCCCCCGCGGTCGGGGACTGGCGCAGTGCCCGCGCCGACATCTATGAGCGGCTGATCACCGAGGAGTTGGGCGAGGACGAGAGGGGGGCGTTCCTCGTGTGGGGCGACCCCTCGTTGTACGACAGCACGCTTGGCATCCTGGAGGAGATTCTCGACCGGGGTGCGGTGACCTTCGACTACGACGTCGTACCGGGTATCAGCAGCGTCTCGGCTCTGGTCGCCCGCCACCGCACGGGGCTCAACCGCGTCGCCCGGCCCGTCCAGATCACCACGGGCCGCCGTCTCGCCGAGGGCTTCCCCGACGGGGTCGACGACGTGGTCGTCATGCTCGACGCCCACCAGACGTTCCAGCGGTACGCCGACCAGGACATCGACATCTACTGGGGTGCGTACATAGGCACGCCCGACGAGATCCTGGCCTCCGGCCCCCTCGCGGAGACCGCCCCCCGGATCGCCGAACTCCGCGCGAAGGCCCGGGACCGCAAGGGCTGGATCATGGACACGTACTTGCTGCGCAGGCGGCCGCACGGATAGGCGGGGCCAGGTCACTCGGATCCCGGGTTCCGGCTCCCGGCCTCTGGCTCCGGCCCTTGGCTTCCGGCTCCAAACCCCAGCCCTGGCTCCCTGCTTCCGGCTCCGACCCGCAGCCCTGGCTCCGGGGTTCCGGCCTCTGACTCCCGGCTCGGGCTCCCGGCCCTTGGCTCTGGGCTTCCGGGCCCCGGCTCCCAACCCCAGCCCTGGCTCCCTGCTTCAGGCTCCGACCCGCGGCCCTGGCACCGAGGTTCCGGCCTCTGACTCCCGGCTCGGGCTCCCGGCCCTTGGCTCTGGGCTTCCGGGCCCCGGCTCCCAACCCCAGCCCTGGCTCCCTGCTTCAGGCTCCGACCCGCGGCCCTGGCACCGAGGTTCCGGCCTCTGACTCCCGGCTCGGGCTCCCGGCCCTTGGCTCTGGGCTTCCGGGCCCCGGCTGCCATCCCCTGACTCTCGGCTTCCGGCCCCAACCCCCAGCCCTGGCTCCCTGCTCCCGACTTCCGGCTTCCGGCTCCCAGCCCCTGGCTTCCGGGCTCCGGGCCCCGGCTTCCGGCTCCGACCCGCAGCCCTGGCGCCCGGGTCACGGCCTATGACTCCGGGCTTCGGCTTCGGCTTCGGCTCCGGCTCCGGCTCCGGCTCCGGCTCCGGCTCCGGCTCCGGCTCCGGCTCCGGCTCCGGGGACAGGGTGCCGCAGGCCGGGCTGTTCTGCCCGCCTGCGAAGCCGGTCGCGGCAGTGCGGGGTCGCCCCAGTGGGACGGGGCACGGCAGCAGCCCCGTACCCCCTCCCGGACACCCCGTCCAGCGAGGCGGGGCAGGAAAGCGCCCCCTACCGGCCTAACCGGACCTCCCTGGATCCCCCCGCCGCGAGGTCAGCGACCGACGCGGCCGAAACCGGTGGTGTCCGACTCGCCCCCGCCCCACGGCTGACGTCGCCCGCCCGGCAAAGGGACCGCACCCACTACAACCCCCGCCTCGTCCCCGTCTCGGTCCCCCGAACAGCAACCGCTCCGTTCCCCGTCGGCCGAACCGCACCACACCCCACTCCCCCAACCCCCACGGCAATAGCCCACATGCATGCCCCACCCCTCGGTGGGAAGCTGAGCGATGTGACGATCACTGACGCCGTGGAAGCACCCGCAGCCCAGCCGCCCGTACTGGACAAGCGCCGCCGCAACGTCGTCTTCGTGACGATCATGCTCGGGATGCTGCTGGCCGCGCTGGACCAGACGATCGTGGGCACCGCGCTGCCGACCATCGTGTCGGACCTGGGCGGCGCGGAGCACATGTCGTGGGTGGTGACCAGCTATCTGCTGGCGGAGACCGTCGCGACGGTGCTGGTCGGCAAGTTCGGTGACCTGTTCGGCCGCAAGGTGGTCTTCCAGGCGTCGGCGATCATCTTCATCACCGGCTCGTTCCTGTGCGGCCTGTCCACGAACATGACGCTGCTGATTGCCTGGCGGGCCCTGCAGGGCATCGGCGCGGGCGGTCTGATGGTCACCGCGATGGCCCTGATCGCGGACGTGATCCCGCTGCGGGAGCGCGGCAAGTACCAGGGCGCCATCGGCGCCGTCTTCGGCGTCGCCACCGTGATCGGTCCCCTGCTCGGCGGTCTCTTCACCGACCACCTCACCTGGCGCTGGGCCTTCTACATCAACGTCCCCATCGCGATCGCCGTCGTCGTCGCGGCCGCCCGGAACATCCCCGTGGTGAAGTCGGCGACCCGCCCCGTCATCGACTACCTCGGCATCGCGTTCGTGGCGATCGGCGCCAGCTCCCTGATCCTGGCAACGAGCTGGGGCGGCAACGAGTACGCCTGGGGCTCGCCGACGATCATCGGCCTGTTCGTCGGCGGCACCCTCTCCCTCGCACTGTTCTGCTGGGCGGAGACCCGCGCGGCCGAACCCATGCTGCCGATGCGCCTGTTCGGCAACCCGGTCTTCACGGTCTGCTCGATCCTCAGCTTCATCGTGGGCTTCGCGATGCTCGGCGCGATGACGTTCCTGCCGACGTATCTGCAGTACGTGGACGGCGACTCGGCCACGGTGTCCGGCGTACGCACCCTGCCCATGGTCATCGGTCTGCTCATCGCGTCGATCTTCAGCGGCAACGTGATCAGCAAGACCGGCCAGTACCGGATCTTCCCCATCATCGGCGCCCTCGTCATGGGCGTCGGCCTCTATCTGCTCTCCCTGATGGGCACCGACACCAACACCTGGCTCGAGTCGCTCTACATGTTCATCCTCGGCGCCGGCATCGGACTGTGCATGCAGGTCCTCACCATCGCCGTGCAGAACACCGTCGAGTACGCCGACCTGGGCACCGCCACGTCCGGCGTCACCTTCTTCCGTACGCTGGGCAGCTCGTTCGGCACCGCGGTGTTCGGCACCATCTATGCGAACACCCTCAAGCCGAACCTCTCGGACGGTGTCGCGGAGGCGGCCCGGACGGGCGGGGCGGATCCCGCCACCGTCGGCAAGGCGGCGACCAGTCCGGAAGGCCTGCACGACCTGCCGTCGGCGGCCGCAGCACCCATCATCAAGGCCTACGCCGACACGCTCCAGACCGTCTTCCTCTGGACGGTGCCGGTGGCGGCCCTCGGTTTCCTGGTCGCCCTCTTCCTCAAACAGGTGCAGCTGCGCGACAGCGCCCGGATGGGTTCCACGGACATGGGCGAGGGCTTCGCGACGCCGTCCTCGGCCGACAACCGGCAGCGGCTGGAAGCCGCCGTCGGAAAGATCATCGGCAGTACGCGTCTCGACACCATGCGCCGACTCCTCACCGAGTCCGACACCCGGCTGGACATCGCGGGCGCCTGGGCGGTGATGCAGGTCGAGCTGTTCACCCGGCTGGTCGGGCACGCCAACATCTCGCTGATCGCCGCCCGCCGGCACATGCCCCCGGAGGTCCTGGTCCCGGTCTTCCAGCGCATGGTCGAGGAGGGCTACCTCACCCGCTCCGGCACCTTCTTCTCCCACACCGAAGCGGGCGCCCGCGAGGCCCGGGTCATCAGCGAGGCCTGGGGCACCTGGCTCGCGGAGCGCGTCGAACAGGACCTCGGCCGCCCGTCGGGCGCGGAACTCCGCGCCGCCGTCGACACCATCGCCAAGCGCCTCCTCGTCGAGGACCTGAGCCACGACCTCCCCGCCCAACCCAGCCCCAAGACCCTGGTCCCGGCGACGGAGAGCTGACCGGCGGCCTCACGTACATCGAGGTTCACGGAGAAGCGAGATCCAGCCGAGCCAGTACCGCCGCCACGTCGGACTCGGCCCGGATGCCCTCGGGCAGCGGCGGACGGCGTACGACCACGACCGGCAGCCCGAGTTCCCGGGCGGCCGTGAGCTTGGCCGAGGTCGACGAGCCGCCGCTGTCCTTGGTGACCACGACCTCGATGCGGTGCTCGCGCAGGAGAGCCGTCTCGGACTCCACCGTGAACGGGCCGCGGGCCAGCAGGACTTCGGTACGGCGTGGCATCGGGGGTTCGGGGGGCTCCACCGAGCGTACGAGGAAGTGGAGTTCGGGCAGGTGGGCGAAGGCCGCGAGGCCCAGGCGGCCAGTGGTGAGGAAGATCCGCCGGCCCAGCGGCGGGAGCAGGGCGGCGGCTTCGTCGAGGGACGCCGCCGGATGCCAGCGGTCGCCGGGGCCCGGCTGCCAGCCCGGCCGGCGCAGGACGACGGCCGGGACGCCGGTGGCCGCCGCGGCCCGTGCGGCGTTCGCCGTGATGCCCGTGGCGAAGGGGTGCGTGGCATCGACGACGGCGTCCACGTGCTCGGCGCGCAGCCACTCGGCGAGGCCCTCCGCCCCGCCGAATCCCCCGATGCGTACGTCGCCTTCGAGCGCCCCCGGCCGGGACACGCGGCCCGCGAGAGACGTGGTCACGCGCACCCCGGGCCGGGCGGCAAGCGACGCGGCGAGTTCGCGGGCCTCGGTGGTGCCGCCGAGGAGCAGGACGTGCGGGGACATGGCGTCGAGCGTACGGGGCGGGTCCGGCACATCCCCCGGCCGGCCCCGCCCGTCATCCCCACCGCCGGCCCCGCCTGTAATCCCCACCGCTGGGCCCGCCTGTCACCCCAGGGCGCGGTCGAGGTTGAACGCCGCGCTGATCAGGGCGAGATGGGTGAAGGCCTGCGGGAAGTTGCCCTGCTGCTCGCCGGTGTGGCTGATCTCCTCGGCGTACAGGCCCAGGTGGTTGGCGTAGGTGAGCATCTTCTCGAAGGCCAGCCGCGCCTCGTCGAGCCGTCCGGCCCGGGTCAGGGCCTCGACGTACCAGAAGGAGCAGATCGAGAACGTGCCCTCCTCGCCGCGCAGGCCGTCGGGGCTCACGGTCGGGTCGTAGCGGTAGACCAGCGAGTCGGACACCAGCTCCTCGGTGAGCGCGTCGAGGGTGGACAGCCACTTCGGGTCGGTGGGCGAGATGAACTTGGTCAGGGGCATCATCAGCACGGATGCGTCGAGGACGTCACCGTCCTCCTGCTGGACGAACGCCTGTCGCGTGGGCGACCAGTAGCGCTTCATGATCCGCCGGTAGATCGTGTCGCGCGCCTGCAACCAGCGCGGGAGGTCCGCCGGCAGCCCGCGGCGGTTGGCCAGCCTGATGGCCCGCTCGATCGCCACCCAGCACATCAGCCGTGAGTACAGGAAGTTCTTGCGGCCGCCGCGGGTCTCCCAGACGCCCTCGTCGGGCTGGTCCCAGTGCTCGCAGACCCAGTCCACCAGCGCGCAGATGTCGTCCCACTGGTCGCTGGAGATCGGCTGGGCCCATTTGTCGTAGAGGTAGACCGAGTCGATCAGCGCCCCGTAGATGTCGAGTTGGAGCTGGTCGGCTGCCGCGTTTCCGACCCGGACCGGGGCGGAACCCTGATATCCCTCCAGGTGGGAGAGTTCTCGTTCGGGCAGGTCGGTGCGCCCGTCGATGCCGTACATGATCTGCAGCGGGCCCGAGGGGCGGCCGTCGCCCGGGCTGATGTGCTTGGCCAGGAAGGCCATGAACGACTCGGCCTCGCTCGTGAAGCCCAGCCGCAGCAGCGCGTACACGGCGAAGGCGGCGTCACGCACCCATACGTACCGGTAGTCCCAGTTGCGCTCGCCGCCGATCTGCTCCGGGAGGCTGGTCGTCGCCGCGGCCACGATCGCTCCGGTCGGCGCGTAGGTGAGCAGCTTGAGGGTCAGTGCGGAGCGGTGCACCATCTCCCGCCACCGGCCGCGGTAGTGGGAGGAGGTCAGCCACTGCCGCCAGAACGCCACTGTGGCGGCGAACGACTCCTCCGCCTCGGCGCGCGGGCAGCAGCGGGGCGGGATGTCGCCGCTGACCTGGTCGAGGGCGAACACCGCCGACTCGCCCTCCTCGAGTTTGAAGTCCGCCCTCGCGTCGAGGCCGTCGCATTCGAGCGGCACCGTGGCGGTCAGCGCGAGCGACAAGTCAGCGGACTCGAAGACCGCCATCTCGTCGTGCAGCCGTACGGTGTGCGGCTGGGCTCCGTACTCGAACCGGGGGGCCACGCGCGCGTGGAAGGGAATCGTGCCGCGTACGCACAGCACGCGCCGGATCAACCGGTGCCGGTCGGCCTCCGTTCCGTCGTCCTCCAACGGCATGAAGTCCTGGACCTCCCCCACACCGTCCTCGGTGAAGAAGCGGGTGACCAGCACGTTGGTGTCGGGAAAGTAGAACTGCTTGGTCCTGGCCGGCACGGCGGCCGCCAGCTCGAACGATCCGCCCCGGTCCGCGTCGAGGATCGAGGCGAAGACGCTGGGAGCGTCGAAGGACGGGCAGCAGTACCAGTCGATCGTGCCGTTGGTGCCCACCAGGGCCACGCTGCGCAGATCACCGATCAGGCCGTGTTCGGCGATCGGCAGGTAACGGGCGGCCCCCGGCGGGGCCTGGTGAGCGTATGCCTCGGACATGGCAACAGCCTCTCTGCCCCGGGACGCACTTCCGGCGCTTCCCCAGCCTAGGTGGGGCGGGGCACGGACGCGGCGGGACAGGAATTCCCGAATACAGCGGAGGGGCACGGCGGAGGGAGCGTGCGGCGGTCGCCCGGTCGCGATCAGCGCAGCAGCAGCTGTGCGCCGCCCACCACCGTCGCGCCGATCACCAGTTGCTCGAAGAGGCGCTGGTTGATGTGGTTCACGGCGTACTTGCCGATGACGGCACCCGGCACGACGAAGGCGGCGAGGGCCGCGTCCAGCAGCAGCGAGTGGCCGTCGATCAGGCCGAGGCCGACGCTGAAGGGGACCTTGGAGACGTTGACGATCAAGAAGAAGAAGGCGGAGGTCCCCAGGAAGCCGAGCTTGCGGAAGCCCGCCGAGAGGAGATACATCGACATCACCGGGCCGCCCGCGTTGGCGACCATCGTGGTGAAGCCGCCCAGCACACCGTACGAGCGCGCCTTGATGCGGCCGGTCGACGTGGTCACCGAGTCGGGTTCCTCCTCGGCGGCGGCCTGGCGCCGGCGCCACACTGTGACCCCGGCCATCAGCAGCAGGATCGCGCCGATCGACGTCCGTACGATCTCGTCGTCGGCCCACATCAGGAACACGGTGCCGACGACCACCCCCGCGGCGACCGCCGGGAAGAGCTTCCACAGCGTGGGCCAGTGCGCGTGCCGCCGGTAGGTGAGCACGGCGAGCACGTCCCCGACGATGAGGATGGGCAGCAGCACGCCGGTCGACGCCCGGGCCGGCAGGACGGCCGCGAAGATCGCGAGACTGACCGTGTTGGCCCCGCTCACGGCTGTCTTGGAGAAGCCGACGAGCATGGCCGCGGCGGCGAGTGCGGCGAACTCCCAGCCGGTGATGTTCCAGAGCGTCATCGTGTTCATGCGAGGACCGATGCTATGCCCACGCATCCGGCCGTGTCAGGACCGTCTCGACAGGTGGCCCCTGCCGAGAAGCCCCCGCCGAGACGGTGGACCGCAGCCAGGCTCCCTGGAAAGATCCTCCCGAACCTTCGCCGACGCCGATGGAGGAGCCATGGCCGACTCCCGCGAGCACACCCTCACGGGCACCCGGGGCAGCATCACCGCACGCGAGTGGCCACAGGAGCGGCCGCGGTACGTCGCGCTCCTTGTCCACGGTTACGGGGAGCACATCGGCCGCTACGAGCACGTGGCGGACGTACTGCACGGGCACGGCGCGGCGGTGTTCGGGCCCGACCACATGGGGCACGGCAGGTCGGCGGGCGAGCGGGTGCTGATCGAGGATTTCGAGGACGTGGTGACCGACGTCCACGCGGTCGAGCGGCTGGCCCGGGCCGCCCATCCCGGAGTGCCGGTCGTGCTGATCGGCCACTCCATGGGCGGCCTCATCGCGGCCCGCCACGCCCAAAGGTACGGGGACGGCCTGGCCGCCCTCGTCCTGTCCGGGCCGGTGATCGGCAGCTGGGAGCTGCCCGGGAAACTGCTGCCGCTCGACCCGCTGCCCGATCTGCCCATCGACCCGGCGACGCTTTCGCGCGACCCGTCGGTCGGTGAGGCGTACGCGGCGGATCCGCTCGTCTGGCACGGGCCGTTCAAGCGCCCCACGCTGGAGGCCTTCGTACGCACTCTGGAGACCATCTCCAAGAGCGGCGACGTGGGTGGCCTGCCGCTGCTGTGGCTGCACGGGGAGGACGACCGGATCGTGCCGCTGCCCGGCAGCCGGGCGGGCGTCGAGGAGCTGCGCGGCGCCGACCGGACCGAGCGCGTGTACGCGGGTGCACAGCACGAGGTGTTCAACGAGACGGACAAGGAGGCGGTCCTCGCGGACGTGACCGCCTTTGTGGAGCGGGTGCTCGTGGCCTGAAACACGGGTGTTTTCGCTGATCCGCCCTGGGCACTCGGGCCCGCATGGAGTGGTTGCGGAGCGCTGCCTGCGCGGATGAGGACCCCGAACTGTTCTTTCCCGTGGGCACAACCGGTCCGGCACGGCAGGAGATCGCCGCCGCCAAGCGGATCTGTGCCCGCTGCCCGGTGACCGGTCAGTGTCTGGCCTGGGCGCTCGCCACCGGACAGACCTCCGGCGTGTGGGGCGGTACGGGCGAGGACGAGCGCGCCGCGCTGCTCCGTGTCGTCCGCCGTCACGAAGCCTCAAGGAGAAGCGCGTCATGACCGTAGTGAAGAGCACGCTCCCCGACGCCGCACGTCAGGTGGTCGGAGACGCCCTGCAGGGCACCCTGGTGGACATGGTCGGGCTCTCGCTCATCGCCAAGCAGGCGCACTGGAACATCGTGGGCCCGCGGTTCCGCTCGATCCATTTCCAGCTCGACGAGGTCGTCGCCACGGCCCGCTCGTACTCCGACACCGTGGCCGAACGAGCCGCGGCGCTCGGCGTGCCGCCCGACGGCCGCCCCGAGACCATCGCCACGACCTGCGCCCTCCAGGGCCCGAAGGAGGGCTGGGTGCGGGACGGCGATGTCGTCGGCACGCTCGTCGACGCACTGGAGACGGCCGTCGGGCAGCTGCGGGAGCGGATCGAGGCGACCGGGGAAGCCGATCTCGTCACCCAGGACCTGCTGATCGGCCTCACGGCGGAGCTGGAGAAGCACCGCTGGATGTTCCAGGCCGAGGACTGGCCGCGGGACTGACCACTGGGCGTCCGCGCGGCGCCGAACGCGAGAGGCGCACGAACGAAAGGGACCGACGAAAGGGACACGCCATGGCCGACGCCCTCGAACTCGACGCACTGTGGGACGAGTTCCACCGTGTGGTGAACATGACCTCGCAGGAGCTGGCCACCTGGCTGCGGGTGCGCGACGCGGACGAGGAGGCCGAGCCGCTGCCGGACCAGGCGGGTTCGCCCACCGGCCAGCATGTCCTGGCCATTCTCCAGAAGCGCCGCACGGATCTCACCGACGACGACATCCGTGTGATGTACCGGGTCGTGGACTCCGTGACGGCCCAGACGGACCTGGAGAACGAGCCCGTCGCCGAGGACACCCGGCGCCGTCATCGGCTGATGACGCTGGGGCACGATCCGCTCAAGCCGTCGCCATGACCGGCCGGGCGGACCGGGTGGTCGGGACACTGGTCGCCGAGCACGGCCGGACGTTCGCCGAGGAGGCGGGCATCCGGCTGCGGAACACGCCGCAGCCGCTGTACCGCACGCTGGTCATGGCCTGTCTCCTCAGCGCGCGGATCCGCGGTTCCGTGGCCGTGGCGACCACCCGTGCCCTGTACGAGTCGGGGATGCGCGACCCGCGCCGGATGGCGGGTGCCACCTGGCAGCAGCGGGTGGACGCGCTGGGCCGGGGCGGCTACCGGCGCTACGACGAGCGCACGGCGACCCAACTCGGCGACGGAGCGGAACTTCTGACGGAACGTTGGGGCGGTGATCTGCGGCGGATGCGGGACGCGGCGGACGGCGACCTCGACGAACTGCGCGCTCTGCTGCGGGAGATACCGGGTCTCGGTCCGGCGGGCGTGGACATCTTCCTGCGCGAGGTGCAGCGGGTCTGGCCCGAGGCCGCGCCGTATCTCGACACGAAGGCACTGCAGGGCGCGGACCGGCTCGGACTGCCCACGGAGCCGGACCGGCTGGTGAAGATCGCCGGAAACACCGAACCGGCAGTGCTGGCGGCCGCGTTGGTGCGGGCGGCGCTCGACAGGAAGATCGTGGAGGAGTGTCTGCGGCACACCGGGTAAAGGGATTCGAAGAGTCGGTGAACGGTGCCACACTGCTCGCACACACTGACGAGCAGAGGAGCGCCGTATGACGGATACCGAGCCTTTCCAGCAGCGGATCGACACCAGCAGGCCGCATCCGGCACGGGTGTACGACTGGCTCCTGGGCGGCAAGGACAACTACCCGGTCGACGAGGAACTGGGCCGTCAGATGACGGTGTTGGAGCCGCACGCCAAGCACTCCGCGCTCAACAACCGCTGGTTCATGCACCGGGCCACGCGCTGGCTGACCCAGGAGGCCGGCATCCGTCAGTTCCTGGACATCGGCGCGGGCATCCCGACGGAGCCCAACCTCCACCAGATCGCGCAGTCCACGGCGCCCGACGCCCGGATTCTGTACGTCGACAACGACCCCATCGTGCTGGCGCACGCCGCGGCGCTGCTGCGCAGCACCCCCGAGGGCGTGACGGAGTACATCCAGGCGGACGCCCACGAGACGCGCAAGATCCTGGACCAGGCCGCGGCCGTACTCGACTTCGACCGGCCCATCGCGCTGTCGCTGGTCGCGCTGCTGCACTTCATCGCCGACGAGGACGGGGCGTACGAACTGGTGGGCAGCCTGGTCGAGGCGTTGCCGGCCGGCAGTTGCCTCGCGCTGTCCATGATCACCAGGGACTTCGATCCGGAGAACATGGAGCGGGCCGTGCAGTCGTACGCGGCGAGGGGTGTCACGCTCGTGGCCCGCTCGCACGCCGAAGTGACCCGGTTCTTCGGTGGACTCGAACTGGTCGACCCGGGGGTCGTCGCGCTGCCGGACTGGCATCCGGAACTCGCGCGGGGCGAGCGGCTCAAGGGCGACGCGCCGGTGCCGCTGTACGCGGGGGTGGCCTTCAAGACCACCTGAGGCCCGCGACCCGCCGCCCGTCTCCGACCCCGTCCCCACCGTCGTCGTTCATCGCAGCAGCCATCCGCCGTCCACACTGAGATCTACGCCGTTGACGGCACGGTTGCGCAGCAGGAAGTCCACCGCGTCCACGACATCCCGCATCCGCGTCAGCCGGCCCGTGGGCGTCTGCGCGCGGTAGTTCTCCAGCACCTCCCCCGGCTTGCCCGCCCAGAACGGGCTGTCGCCGACGATGCCCGGGTGGACGGCGTTGACGCGGATCGGCGCGAGCTCGCTCGCGAGGGTTCGGACCAGGCCGGTCACTCCCGCGTTCACCGTGGCGACCGTCGTGGCGCCCGGGTAGGGCCGCTCCTTGGCCTGCCCGCCGAAGATCACGACGGCGCTCTCCTCTGTCATCCGCGGCAGCAGTGTGTGCACCACCTCGGTGTAGCCGACGAGTTTGAGTGTGACGAGGTACAGCGCGGCGTCGACGTCGTACTCCGTGACGCGGTTCTGGTCGCGGGAGATGCCCGCGAGGACGAGGTGGTCGACGTGTTCGACGCCCGCCAGTGCCCGGGCGATCTCCTTCGGCCGGGAGAGGTCCAGGGCCAGCCCACGCGCGCCGATCTCCTTGGCGAGTGTGTCGGCGCGGTGGGCGTCACGGCCGGTGAGCACCACCTCGTCACCCCGCTCGGCACAGTGCCGGGCGATCTCGTGGCCGATGCCGGCCGTACCGCCGATGACCACCACACTGCTCATGGCTTCTCCTCCAGATCCACCGGTTCCTCCGGTTCCTCCAGCACCTCTCGCAGGTAGTCCCAGTCCCGGGCGAACCGGTAGGAGTGCCGGGACGGCGGCTGCGGCGCCTGGGTCTCCAGCCAACGCACCGGCCCTGCCCCGGCGTTGGTGAAGCTGTGTACGCAACCGGCGCCCGCCCAGGCCGCGTCGCCCACGCCGAGCCGGTGCCGTTCGCCGTCGAAGGTGGCATCCACGGTGCCCTCGACGATCAGATACGTCTCCTCGAAGGGGTGGTCGTGCGCGCCCGCGACGCCGTCGGCCGCGTACTGCACCATGAACATCGTGGAGGCGACCGCGCCGAGATCCGCGTCCACCATCATCTTCACGGTGATCCCGCTGTAGACGAGCAGCGCAGTGCGCATGCTGGCCGACACGGAGAGGAGGTCCTGGGACTGTTTGCCGGGGTCCATCTGGGCGGCCTCGAAGTGCCCGAACGAGCGGGTGCGCGGGTCGCGTACGTCGATCCGGAGCGGCTCGCGGGCCGGCAGCGCGGGCACCGCCCGGGTGTCGTACCCGTAGCGCGCTCTCGGTACCGGCGCGAGCATGTCCGCCCAGCGTGCGGCGGTGTCCCCGGCGCCGCGCCAGGCGTGCGACAGGCCGGTGGGGAGCAGCCCGTAGTCGCCTTCTTCGAGGAGGTACGAGCCTTCGGGCGTATCGAGGATCACCGTCCCCGCCAGCAGGTGGAAGGACTCCTCGTACGAGTGGACGTGGGCCCGGATCGCTCCGTCCGGCGCCAGCTCGCACACGCCGAAGCCCGTGTGCACGGAACCGTCGGTCTCTCCGACGACCGACCGGCGCCGGAACCCCGTGCTCTCGTACGGCGGTTGAGGCGGGGCGGTGAACGTGGCGTCCGCCGCCCGCTGGATCACGTAGTGCGTCATGCCTGTCGCTTCCTCCGCGTGAACTCCCTTATGCCTGCTGCTTCTTACGTGCCTCGACCGCCGCCATGAGGCGGTCACGGGACTCCTCGACCAGGCGCCGGGCCCGCGCGGTGTCACCGAGCAGCCTGCCGTCGCGTTTGCGGACGACACCGTCGACGATGACCGTGTCGACGTTGGACACGTCGGCACACAGCGTCACCGCGGCCACCGGGTCGATCAGTGGCGCCATGTTGAGGGCCGTGGCGTCGATCGCGACGATGTCGGCGCGCTTGCCGGGGGTCAGTGAACCGGTGCGGTGTTCAAGTCCCGCGACATGCGCGCCGTTGACCGTCGCGATCTCCAGCATCCGACGTGCCGTCAACATCGTTTCGGGGACGGCGGTGTCGGCCTGCCAGCACTCGGCGTTCACCCGTGCCCGCTCGGCGCCGAAGGCCGCGCGGATCTGGGTGAACATGTCGCCGGGCACGGTGGTGACCACGTCGATGCTCAGACTCGGCCGCAGCCCGTACTCGATCGCCTTCATCACGGGCGGCCAGCCGTGCCCCATCTGCGTCTCCACCTGGGGTGCGATGGAGACAGTGCCGCCGCTGTCGGCGACCATCCGCCACTCCTCCTCACTGAAGTAGCAGCAGTGCACGTAGGTGGTGTCGGAGCCGAGCAGCCCGAGGTCGTGCAACTGCTTGACCATCCCGAAGCGGCCGGCCAGCCGGCCCATGCCGACGTGCACGGTGAGGGGGATGTCCAGCTCGCGCGCGAGCCGCCACTCGGCCTCGACGACGTCGTTGATGCAGAAGCCTGGCCCGCGGGTGGCGAGGCCCATGGTCAACAGGCCGTCGTCGGAAGGGAAGTGACGCTCCCTCACCCGGCGTACGTCGTCCGCCGGAATGGCGATCTTGCTCTCGAACCAGTAGTCGGTCAGTGAGGTGTTGGCGCTTCCGTACGCGTACTGGGCGCGGATGCCGGTCTCGCCGAGCGCCTGTACCGCGGCGTCGGGATGCTCGGGCGTGTTGTTGATGTGCGACCAGTCGACGAGCGTGGTGATCCCGGCGTTCAGACACTCCAGCGAGCCCGCCAGGTTGCCCGCGTACACGTCCTCGGGGCCGTAGACGGGCGCGAAGGTGTCGAGGACCTCGACGAAGTAGTCGTCGAGCGTGGCGTTGGGCGCGCAGCCGCGGATGGGCGCCTCCCAGGTGTGGCGGTGGGTGTCGACGAAGCCGGGAATGACGATGCGCCCGGTCATGTCGAGCACTTCCGCGTCCGCGCTGATCTCGCGGTCGACCGCCACGATCTTCCCGTCCTCGATGAGGACGTCACCGCCGGGCAGGTCTCCAACGCCGGGATCCATCGAGACGACATGGCCCGAGCACAACAGCATCCGATGGGGCATGGCTCTTCCTCCCATGAGGTGTTCAAGAGGTGTTTCAGTACGCGGCGAGGTTCCGCACGGTCGCCACGACCTTGTCGACGGTGGGGATGACCTGTTCTTCGAGGGCGTCCGCGAAGGGCAGCGGTACGCACTCGGACGCGACCCGGCGTACGGGCGCGTCGAGGAGGCCGAATCCCTCGTCGGCGACGACCGAGACGAGCGTGCCGCCCCAGCCGCCCTGGTACGGGTTCTCCTCGACGGTCACCAGCCGCGAGGTCCCGGCGAGGGAGTCGAGCACGGTGCGCATGTCCAGCGGTATCAGGCAGCGCAGGTCGATCACTTCGGCGTCGATGCCCTCCTGGGCCAGCCGCTCGGCCGCGGTCAGCGCCACGGGCACCATCGAGGCGAGCGCCACGAGGGTGATGTCGGCGCCTTCACGGACGACGGCCGCGCGTCCCAGCTCGACGACGTGGTCCGGCGGCGCGGGCGCGCCCTTGGTCGCGAGTAGGCCCTTGTGCTCGAAGAAGACCACGGGGTCGTCGCTGCGGATGGCGGCCGCCATCATGCCGACCACGTCGGCCGGGGTGGCCGGTGCGGCGATCTTCAGTCCCGGGACGGTCAGGGCCCAGTTCTCGGTCGCCTGGGAGTGCTGCGCGCCGAAGCCGAGACCGCCACCGTTGGCCGTGCGCACCACGAGCGGCACGGTGACCTGACCGCCCGTCATGTACCGCACCTTGGGTATCTCGTTGGCGAGGTAGTCCCAGCAACAGGCCAGGAAGTCGGAGAACATGATCTCGGCGACCGGCCGCATCCCGGTCATCGCTGCGCCCATCGCCGCCCCGACGATGGCCTGTTCGGAGATCGGCGTGTCCCAGATCCGCTCGGACCCGAACTCCTCGTACAGCCCGACGGTCGTCTTGAACACCCCGCCCGCCGCGCCGATGTCCTCGCCCAGGCACACCACCGCCGGATCGCGCCGCATCTCGCGCGCGATGCCCTCGGCGACCGCCTGCCGGTAGGTGATCACGTCCGCCACGCCGCACCTCCGTCCGCCCATACGTCGGTCAGCGCCTCCCGCGGATCGGGCGCGGGCGCGTTCTTCGCCGCCTCGACTGCCTTCTGTACGAGGTCGGTCGCGCGGTCGTCGGCCTCGGTGACCGCCTCGGCCGGCACCCCGAGTTCGGCCAGGCGACCGCGCGCCACGTCGAGCGGGTCGTGCTTGAGCCAGCGCTCGACCTCCTCCGCCGGCCGGTAGGTGGCCGGGTCGGAGCGGCTGTGGCCGAAGTGCCGGTAGGTCTGCGCCTCCAGCAGGCTGGGCCCGTCTCCCGCACGGGCCCTGTCCGCGAGCCGCGCCACCGCCTCCCGGACGACGACCACGTCGTTGCCGTCGACGATCTCGCCGGGGATGCCGTAGGCGGGCGCCCGGTCGGCCGCCGGATTGGGCACCGCGGTCACGTCGGCGATCGGCGTGTACTCCATGTACAGGTTGTTCTCGCAGACGAACAGCACGGGCAGCTTCCACACGGCGGCCAGGTTGAGTGCCTCGTGGAACGCGCCGATGTTGGTCGCGCCGTCGCCGAAGAAGGCCACCGCGAGCTGCTCGGTACCGCGCAGCCGGGCCGACCAGGCGGCGCCGACCGCCATGGGCAGGTGCGCACCGACGATGGCGTACGAACCCAGCATGTTGCGCGAGGCCTTGGTGAGGTGCATCGAGCCGCCCTTGGCGCCGCACAGTCCGGTGGCGCGGCTCATCAGCTCGGCGAGGCACTCCTCGGGGGTGGCGCCGCGGGCCAGCGCGTGGTGGTGGCCCCGGTAGGTGGCGAACACGTAGTCGTCGTCGCGCAGGGCCGCGCTCGCGCCGACGGCGATGGCCTCGTGTCCGGCGGCGAGGTGGGTGGTGCCCTTGACGAGGCCGGACAGGAACAGGTCGTGGGCCGCCTTCTCCGTACGGCGGATCACGGCCATCTGCTCGTAGAGCGCGAGGAGCTGGGGCCCGTCGGTCATGTCCCGCCCCTGCCCTCGCGGGTGTTGAGGTGGGACTGGGCCTCGCGGCGGGTGTTGAGTTCGCCGCCGACGGTCCAGTACTTGCGGCCCGCGACGAGGAGTTCCTCGGCCGGGAACTTGGTGATCACCTCGCACCCGTCCGCCGTGACGACGACCTCCTCCTCGATCCGCGCCGCCGACCAGCCGTCGGCCGCCGGCCAGTAGGTCTCCAGCGCGAACACCATGCCCTCTTCGAGGACTTCGGGATGGTCGAGGGAGACGAGGCGGCTGAAGATGGGCTTCTCCCAGATGGACAGGCCCACCCCGTGGCCGTACTGCAGCGCGAACGCGGCCGTCTCGTCGGGGAAGCCGAACTCCTCGGCGCGCGGCCACACTTGGACGATGTCGGCGGTGGTGGCGCCCGGCCTCACCAGGGCGATGGCCTCGTCCATGTAGGCGCGGCAGCGGACGTACGCGTCGCGCTGTGCGGGTGAGGCGCTGCCGACGGCGAACGTGCGGTAGTAGCAGGTGCGGTAGCCGAGGTGGCTGTGCAGGATGTCGAAGAAGGCGGGGTCGCCGGGCCGGATCAGGCGGTCGCTGTAGACGTGCGGGTGCGGTGAACAGCGTTCCCCGGAGATGGCGTTGACGCCTTCGACGTACTCGCTGCCCAGGTCGTAGAGGACCTTGCTGACGAGTCCGACGCACTCGTTCTCCCGCACGCCCGGCCGCAGGTAGCCGTACAGCTCCTCGTAGGCCGCGTCGACCATCGAGCAGGCCTGGGTGAGGAGGGAGATCTCGTCGGGGGTCTTGACGCGGCGGGCCTCCAGGAAGACCTGCTGGCCGTCCACGACGTCGATACCCTGTTGCTTCAGGGCGTGGAGCACCGGCATCTCGGCGAGGTCGACGCCCAACGGCTCGCCCGCCAGGCCGTGTTCACGGAGTTCCGTCGCCACCTTCGCCGCCACGTCCGCCGCGATTCCGGCGTCCGGGTGGAAGGCGCCGCGGAGGGTGGAGATGCCCGCGCGGGCTCCGGTGGGCGGGCCTTCCTTGCCGTCGCTGTAGTCGAGCCACGGGTTGTAGAGCTGGTGGTGGCGGGCGGCGGAGCCGAAGTCCCAGACGATCGGTTCGCCGCCGCGCACGAGCAGCGCGAAGCGGATCAGCTTGTCCATCGCCCAGGTGCCGATGTGGGTGGACGACATGTAGCGGATGTTGGCGAAGTCGAAGCTGAGCAGTGCGCCCAACTCGGAGCGGTTCAGCTCCGCGTTGAGCCGGGCGAGACGTTCCGTGCGCAGCCGGTTCAGGTCGATGCGCTGTTCCCAGTCGACGGCGTTCGGTCCGAATGTGCGGATTGCCATGCGACCACCATCCTCACCGTAACCCTCATCCGGAGTGAACGACCGTCCGGGGAAAGTGTCAAGGCATACTGAACACGAACCACACTCCGACGGCCGGTTCGTCGCCGTCGTTGCGATAGCGGTGCGGGGTCGTCGACTCGAAGCTCACCGCGTCTCCGGGCCGGATCGCGTACTCCTCGAAACCGAGTGTGAGGACCAGTTCACCGGAGGTGAGATAGCCGTACTCGGTGCCCGGGTGCCGCATGAGCCCGCCGGTGCTTGAGGACGATCCGCCGGGCCGGTACGTCACCAGCAGGAAGTCGACCTCCATGCCGGGAACATGGCCGAGCCGCTCCCACACGACACCCGAGTCGAGTTCGAGCACCTCCCGCTCGGCGCCGCCGACCAGCGGCCCGATCCTGCGGCCGGGGTCGGCGGCGAAGGAGGCGAGTGCCCGCAGGACCGTGTCGGGCGGCGCGCCCACGGTCGCCGCCGCCGGAGACCGGGCCGGGTCGCTCTCCGCGTCGAAGAGCGACTCGACCGGGATGGCGAGCGCGGTGGTGATCGCGTACAGCGTGCTGACCGAGGGCTGGCTCTTGCCGGTCTCGATCTGGGAGATCAGGCTCGCGGACACCCCGATCTCCCGCGCCAGGCCGCGCAGGCTGATCCCCCGCGCCGTACGCGCCTGCCGGATACGCGCGCCGACGGGCGGCACGACCACAGGGGACACGGCGGCTCCTTTCGCAGGGAACGTTCATCCCCATTGAACAGCGCGGCCGCTCGGCACGGAGGAGTTGCCCGGAAAAGGGGCGGTCCCGGAACGGAAGTGACGGGCTAGGAGGCGGCGGGGGTCCAGTCGCCCAGCCAGTCGGCGATCTCCTGGCCGGTGGCCTGGGCGTCGGTCAGCTGCGGGCGGTCGCCGCTCGCGGAGCCGGCACCCGCGCCGGTGTTCTTGTACTCCGCGAAGCGGTCGTCCTTCCAGGAGAAGCCGCTCATGTCGGTCCACGGAGCAGGCCTGATCGCGCTGCTCAAGGACGTGTTGCGGACGGTGGTCTGCGGGTCGAGGGTCGCGTCACCGCCGGCGTGCCAGGGGCGGCCGAGGTAGAAGGTGGACGCGGAGACATCGCCGTTGACCGTGCTGTTGATGACCAGGAAGCCCTTGCGGTTGGCCGCCGTGCTGGGCGCCGTGACATAGCCCGCCGAGGTGCCGTTCCAGCGCTTCTTCAGCGTGATCACCGACTTGTTGATCACCGCGCTGGCCCGGCCGAAGATGAAGTCGACGTTCCCGACGATGTAGGAGTTGTTGACGTAGACGCGGCCGAGCTTGTCCTTGGCGGCCGTGTCGAGGAGCAGGGTGTCCTGGTCGCCGGTGACGATGACGCTGTCGAGGACGACCTTGTCGGCGGCGGTGCGCAGGGCCACGGCCTGGTGCCCGTTCAGGCTCTGGTTGTTCGCCTCGTCGAAGTCGTTGTCGAAGGTGAGGTTGCGGGCCTGGAAGTCGTCGGCCTCCACGGCGACGGTGGCGCTGCCGCCGGTGCCGTAGTTCCCCGACCCGTCCGGCTTCGGCGTGCCGGAGGCGTTGTTGAAGACGATGACGGTGTCCTTGCGGCTGGCTCCCGTGCCCTGGAAGGTCACATGCGGCTTGTCGCGCGGGACCTTGACGAGCTCGCGGTAGGTGCCCGGCTTGATGGAGATGACGACCCGTGAGGTGTTGTTCGCCGGAACGGCGTTGACGGCGGCCTGGACACTCCTGAACTGACCGGAGCCGTCCTTCGCCACCGTGAGGGTGGTCGCGGCCGCGGCCTTGGTGCTCGCCGCGGTGCCGGTCGTGCCGATCGAAGTACGCGGTCCGGTACCGGACTTGAGCAGCGCGGGTACGTCGGCCGTCTTGTCGAGGGTGTAGCTGTAGTACGTCTTCGGGTCGAACGCCGTGCCACCGCTCTCGTTGCGGCCGCTGGTGCCGGAGAAGACGTTGCCGCGCTGGACGAGGGCGGCGGTGCTGTCCTTGGTGACCGGGTTCTTCATGCCCTGGAAGTAGCTGTTCTCCAGGACCATCTTCGTCCTGCCGCGGGCGTAGTTGCCGTAGGAGGAGTTGATGGCCGTGCCCGCGTCGTCCTGGAGGTAGTTGTTGTAGAGGTGCGCGTGGGCCACGTTGTCGGTGGACGGGTTGCGCTGCTCGGTCTCGCGGAGCCAGTTGTGGTGGATCGTCAGGTCCGCGGTGGTGTTCTCGGTCCAGCCGATGCCGAAGGTCTTGTTGTTGTCGCTCAGCTTGTTCCAGGACACCGTCACATAGGTGGTGTCCTTGCGGCTGTCGATGAGCCCGTCGGCCATGTGGCGCAGGTCGTTGTGGTCGATCCACACGTGGTGCGCGCCGTCCATCTGGATCGCGTCGAAGTCGTGCTCCTTGTCGTTCCAGGTGCCCTGGTAGGAGTCACGGATCGTCAGGTTGCGGATGACGACGTTGTGCACGCCCTGCCCGAGGAAGAAGCCGCCGCCGACGATCTGACCCGAGGTGCCCGAGCCCACGATCGTCTTGTCCGAGGCGACCTTGATCTCCTTGCCGACCGGGTTCATCTTGATCGTCGCGGCCACGACGATCACGTACGGCTCCGCGGCGGTCGCGTACTTCTCCAGGTCGGCGAGGGTCTTCACCGTGACGGTCTTGCCGTCCCGTCCGCCGTAAGTCCCCTTCTGGCCCAACGCGTTGACCGAGGCGAACCCGTCGGCGACGTCGTTCGTCCACGCCGCGGCCGAGGTCGATGCCGCCGTCGCCGCCGAGGCCTTCGGCTGCGCGTCCTCGCCGAACACCCCGAACGACGTGCCGTACGCCATACCGGCCGCGACCGCCGTCGCCGTGGGGAGCCCGACCGTCAGACCGAGCCTGCGCCTGCGGTGCCGCGCCTTGTGCTGGATGGTTTCCATCGTCATATCCGCCCTGGTGACTGATCTCCGAAGCATTGCGCCAGGCAGTCGCCACCGGGGGCGGGATGGGTTGCCGATGTCTCAGATCTCGAAAATTTCGAGGTCGACGGCGGGGCCTCGCATCGCGCCTCTTCGGGCCGAGGGGTCCCGGCGCCTCGTGCGTAAACAGAGACGACGCCGCCGACGACACCTGAGAACCGAGGACCAAGGAGCAGGGGACGACATGAGATTCCTGGAGCGCGAGCGCGCGGCCCTCACGAAGCAACTGCCGGGCCTCGACGACAGTGCCGACCGCACGCTCACCCCGCAACAGCGCGTCGCGGGCCCCTCCGACGCCGGTGCGGCCGGATGGGACGCCCTGCGGGACGGGCCCGGCCCCGACGCGGTCCGCTGTCTCGGTCTCTACGCCAAACTCTCGGCCGGTGTCACCGTCGTCACCGCCCTGGACGCGGGCGGCTGTCCGACCGGGATGACGGTGTCCGCCCTGACGCCCCTGTCGGCCCGGCCGCCGCTGATCCTCGCCTGCCTGCGGAGCGGTTCGGGCACCCTGGCCGCCCTGCGTGACCAAGGCGCCTTCGCGGTCAGCCTGTTGACGACACGTCAGAAACAGGTGGCCAAGGCCTTCGGGGACCCTTCCCTGTCACCCGCGAGCCGGTTCTCCGGCGTCCCCGTGCGGCAGGTGCTCGGGCTGCCGGTGCTCGCCGACGCGCTCGCGTGGTCGGTGTGCCTGGTCGAGGACATACGTCCGTACGGGGATCATCACGCGGTCGTCGGACGCGTGATGGCGGTCGACGTGAACGGCGGACGACCGCTGCTCTGGCACGACCGGGCGTTCCACACCCTCACCGCGCCGTGCGCCGGCTGACGAGCGCACGCGGCTGCGCCGGACGCCCGGCCGGGACTTCCCGGCCGGGCGTCTCGCGTGCACGGTCAGGGCCGCCGCGTGCCCGGCTCAGCACATGCTCAGGTGCACATGCTCAGGTGCCCTTCCCCGCCACCGGCGCCCGGCCACCGCCGGTCACCGCACCGGCGATGCCCTGGACGTTCTCCAGCACGCCCAGCAGGGTGGCGACGAGCTGGGAGAGCTGGGCGGTCTGTTGCCGCAAGGCCGCCAGCCCCTCCGCCAAGTCCGCCGCTCCCGGCCGGGCGGTCCCGGCCACGGGTTCGGCCGCGCCGCCCGGCGTCGGCACGGGGCCGACCGTCCTCGGTGCGCCGCCCGGCAGCCCGGTCAGCGCCTGATACGGGTTCACCGGGGTGAGCCAGTCCGCGGAATGCAGGTCATCGCTTTTCCGGTCGAGAATGTCGCCGAATGTGTTCTTCGCGCTGTCGGCGGTATCGCCGAAGAAATCCTTGACTGTGTTCTGGGTGTTCTGGGTATCCTTCTTGCCCACGGTCACTTTCCTTTCCCTCTCGCCTGCGCCCCCGGAGTCCGGGAGCCGTTCCGATGCCCGCGCCGCTGTGCCGTACGCGGGAAGAAGGCGGAAATCCGCTAGGCCGCCGCGCCGTCCAGCGCGTTGGCACAGGCGAGCCGCAACCGTGCCCGACCGCGCGTGAAGGCACCCTCGGCCGCCTTGACCGAGATCTGGTGGATGCGGGCGAATTCCAGCGTGGAGATGCCATGGGCGCGGGCGAGAACGACCTGCCGCTCCCGGCCCCGCAGGAGGTACACCTGCCGGAGCAGCCAGCGCCCGAAGTCCCTGTCACACACGCCCTCGTCCGGCGTCTCGGGCGTACGCACGTCCGCGGCACGGCGCAGCAGCCGTCGGCTCCGCTCCAGCTCGCGGTAGTGGTCGACGCAGAGCCGCAGGGCGACCGTGGTCAGAAAGGGACCGATCCGGTCCCGGTCGAGACCGCCGTACGCGGCAGCCCTCAGCATCGCTTCCTGTACGCAGTCCTCCGCGTCCTGCGCGGTCGGAAGCCGTCGGCGGACCAGCCGCATCAGCCTGTCCCGATGACCGGCGATCACATCCCAGGATAATTCTCTGCACCATTCTTCCCGGGATTCAGGAATTACTCGACCGACGACATCGAGCACATGTGAGCTGTCTACTGAATTCCTGTGAACCATGGCCCCGAAACAATTTCTCGGTGCGAACTCGAATATTCGCACGAACTATCCCCATCAGACGCGAAGTTACTTTCCGAGCCGGGATAGCCGCAAACCAGGACCATTGCCGTCCACTCATCCGCATGTAAAACGGATGATCATGTTCCGGTGCGCTCCGAAGCGTGCTACACCACCCCTCAGGGCTCCTCGGTGAGGCGGGCGAAGTCGGTGACGACGGGTACGAGTTCGCCGCGCAGCCACAGGGGAAGCTGGTCCCGCTGGTGCTCGTCGCCCGGGATGCCGCGGGCGCCCAGCGGGACGACCCAGAGGCTGTTCTCGCGGCGGTCGAGGTCCCAGACGTACCTGGCGGAGGGGCCGCGGTTGCTCAGGTCGGTGACGCCGGGCGTACTGGAGGTGGCCAGCACACAGTCGTGGTCACCGGCGAGGCCCGGCCACTGCTCCTCCTCGGCGGCGGGAAGGGTCCGGGCGGGGGCGAAGCGGTGCAGCGCGCCCCAGGTCACCGGTTCCGCGCAGGCGGCCTCCTCCAGAGCGGCCCGGACGATATCCGTGCCGTCGAGCTCCGGGAGCAGATCGGTGGTCAGCAGCTTCTCCAGCGCGAAGGCGACCTTCGCGGTGAGGTTCAGCCAGGTCTCGAACACGGCGGGATACGGCAGCGAGGGCACGGCGAGGCTCTTCAGCTCCGGGGCCGCCGCGACCCGTCGTACGACGGCCGAGCGCAGCCGCGCGAAGTCCGCGGCGGCGATGCTGTCGGCCGCCATGTGCCGGTTCCAGGCCAGCAGCCGGTCCCTCAGCAGGAGGGCTTCCGGGCCGAGGCCGTCGAGCCGCGCCACCCGTTCGAGGAGGGGTGCGGCGGCCGCGAGGTAGGTGTCCATGTGGATGTCCGCCATCGCTCGGGGCGTCCAGTCCCGCGACCTCCGCAGCAGGGCGCCGATGCGGTCGGCTCGGTACGGCGGGGCGAACTCCGTACCGAGGGGTGCGGCGAGGCCCCGCTCGTTCGCCATCACGGCGATGCCGTCCACCTCGGCGCGGGGAGTGTCGTGACGGCCCCGCCAGCCGTGCCCCCGCTGCCAGGCGGGCACGATCCTCAGCTGGTTGTCCCGGTGGCGTACGGGCACGTATCCGGCCACCCGGTGCAGCAGTCCCCCGGAGGTGTCCGCGGCGTGCACGACGTTCACCGGCTCGATCCAGCGGTCGAGGGCCCGGTCCACGTCGTCGACCGTACGGGCGCGGAGGAGGGCGGGGAGCACGTCGAAACCCAGGTCGGCGGTGACGCGGGGCGGGTAGCGGAGGCTGATGCCGCCGCGGAGCCCGTCGCCGGTGTCCTCGACGATGAGCGGGCCCCGGTCCGTCTCGGTCACGTCGATCTCGACCGGTTCGCCTCCCGCGACCCGAATGGTCTCGCGGTGGTGGAGGACGGGCCGCCATCCGTCGGGCCCCAACGCCTCGGTCCCGCCGCCCTGTTCACGCAGGCGCTCCCGGTACAGGTCGTGGTAGTCGGACATGGCGTTGGTGATGGCCCAGGCCACGGTCCCGGTGTGGCCGAAGTGGGCGATGCCGGGAACGCCGGGGACGGCGAAGCCGACGACGTCGTACTCCGGGCACGACAGATGGATCTGCTGATAGAACCCCGGATTCTGAATGAACCGGTGGGGGTCGCCCGCGATGAGCGGGGCCCCGGTGGCGGTGCGGTCGCCCGAGACCATCCAGCCGTTCGAGCCCGCGGTGCCGGGATCATCCGCGGCGAAGAGTTCCAGCGCCTCGGCGCCGAACCGGCGGGCCACCTCCTCGCGCCACAGCTTGGTCGGGAACCCGGCGAACAGGATGTGATGGGCGAGCCAGACGCCGAGCGGTGTCCAGCTCTCCCAGGGCTCAGGGACAAGCCCGGTGGCCGCGAACTCGGGCGCCTTCGCCGCTCCCCGCTCCAGTCCGGCGTTCACTCCGTCCACGTACGCCGACACCCAGGCCGCGGTCTCCTCCTCCAGCGCGTCGAAGCAGCGCCGAGCCGTGTCGTCGAGCCGCGCCTGGCGGGCGAACCGGTCCCAGGGAACGGCGGTCGCGCCGAGGAACGAGGCCGTGGTGCCCTGCGAGCGGTGCCGCTCCACCTCGATCTGCCAGGCCCGGTCGTGTGCGGCGTTCCTTCCCTGAGCGAAGGCCAGCCGCGTCGGGCCGGACGCACGGAGATGCGGAATTCCCCAGGCGTCCCGGTACGTACCACTGCTCGCCGCTGTCCGCACTTCTCGGCACTCCTCAGTACTCGATCCAACAGGGAAGTTAGCTTAGGCTAAGCTAACTTCCCTCAGTCGGACTCGGCGCACAGGCCAGTAGGGAGGAGTCCGCCCATGGGCTTACCGGTCATCCACTCCTATCCCATGCCCGACCGTTCCGCGGTTCCCCCGTCGGGCCCGCCGTGGACGATCGATCCGGCACGGGCCGCGCTGCTGATCCACGACATGCAGAACCACTTCGTCCAGGCGTTCCCGCCGGACTGCTCCCCCGTCATGGAACTCATCGACAACATCGCCACCCTGCGCGAACTCGCGGGCACCCTCGGCATGCCGGTCGTCTTCAGCGCCGAACCGGCCGCCCAACGCCCCGGCCAGCGTGGGCTGATGACCGACATATGGGGTCCCGGCATCAGCCAGGAGCCCGACGGCGACGCGGCGATCGTCCCGCAGCTCACTCCGCGGGTCGGCGAGAACCTGCTGGTCAACGTCCGCCACAACGCCTTCCTTCGCAGCCATCTCGGCAGGCTGCTGCGCTCCACGGGCCGGGACCAGCTGATCCTCTGCGGGGTGCGGGCACATCTCGGCATCCTGCTGACGGCGGCCGATGCCTTCATGCACGACATCCAGCCCTTCGTCGTCGCCGACGCCGTCGCCGACTTCTCCGCGGAGGACCACTCCATGGCCCTGCGCTGGATCGCACGCACCAGCGTCGTGTGCACCACCAACCAACTGCTGCGCCAACTCCTGCACGGCAAGGCCGCCCAGAGCATGTGAGCGGGGCAGGCGAGAGGCCCCTACCAACTCATGCGGTCGTTTACCGACCCATGGGGTCGTTCACGCGCTCATGCGCAGGGACGGCCCGGATAGTCGTCGCCCTCCGGTACGCCCGCCTCGCGCATCCGGCGCAGCACCTCCCGCCGGACCGCCTCGTCGTCGATGTCCACAAGGCAGTTGACATCCCTGTCGAACACCAGGACATCCCCGGGGACGTCCCAGATCACCCACCGGTGCGGCCGGGGCGACCTCTCCCACAGGGATGCGTACCGCTCGACGCCGTCCGTCCTCGTACCACTCGTGCTCGTCGTGCTCACAGTGCGGCCTCCTCGGTCTCGCGGCCGTCGACGAATGTCGCGACCACGTCGATGTCGCCGATGCGCGAGGCGTCGACCGTCCTCGGGTCGTCGCCCAGGACGACCAGGTCGGCGCGTTTCCCCGGGGTGAGGCTGCCCGCGCTGTCCTCCCAGTGGCAGGCGTAGGCCCCGCCGACCGTGTAGGCACGCAGGGCCTCGTCGACCGTGATGCCCTCCTCCGGACCGATCACCTGTCCCGACGTGGAGGCACGCTCGACCATGAACTGCACGGCCCTGAGCGGTGATCCGTCCGTGACGGGCCGGTCGGAGCTGCCCACCAGGGTGATGCCGTGCTCCAGGAACCCCCTCCCCCGGTACAGCCACGGCGCCCGCTCGTCCCCCATGATCGCCGCGTAGTCGTCGCCGAAGTAGCGCAGGAAGTTCGGCTGCACCACGGCCGCCACGCCGAGTCGCGCGAAGCGGGGCAGCTGGTCGGGCCGGATGAGGCCCGCGTGTTCGATGCGGTGCCGTGCGTCCGGGCGCGGCCGGATGCGCTGCGCCCGCTCCAGGGCATCGAGGGCGATGTCGGCCGCCCGGTCTCCGATGGCGTGGACGGCGAGCTGCCAGCCTGCGAGATGGCCGTCCACGATGGTGTCCGTGAGCGCCTGCGGGTCGGCCTGCAACTGGCCCGCGTGGTCGAGCCCTTGGTACGGGCCGGTGAGTGCCGCGGTCCGGGCCATCATGCCGCCGTCGGTGTAGATCTTCAGCGCGCCCACGGAGAGCCGGTCGCCGCCGAACCCGGTGCGCAGGCCGAGATCGAGGGCGCGGGGGATGCCGTCGTCCTCGTGCGCGGTGACCGGGCGCAGTCGGTCCGCGGCCACCATGAGCTGTACCCGCAGCGGCAACTCGCCTTGTTCCTGGGCCAGTTGGTACGCGCCGAGCTCGACCGGGCTGTGGCCGAACAGGGCGCCGCCGATGCCCGCCTCGGCACAGGCCGTCACCCCCTCGGCCAGACAGGTCCTGGCGGCGCGCCCGATCGCGTCCGCGAGCTCCTGCTGGGAGTGGGGCAGCCGCAGTGCCCGTGCGGCACCCATGGCACCCTCGGCCAGGAAGCCCTCCTCGTGCGGGAGTCCGGCGGGCAGCAGTTCCAGGACGGCGGTGTTGACCATGCAGCCGTGTCCTGAGTCGTGCATCAGGAACACCTTGCGCCCGGCACTGACCTTGTCCAGTTCGGCGGCGGTCAGATGGCGCCCCAGGGCCCGCTGGTCGTACCCCGCCAGGTTCACCCAGCCGCCGTCGGGCGTGCGTGCCGCGGTCTCGGCCACCACGGCGAGCACGTCCTCGACCGAAGCGCACGGTGCAACGCTGGGCGTGGCCGCCTTGAAACCGGTCCAGGCCAGGTGCACATGGCTGTCGATGAACCCGGGCAGCACGGTGGCACCCTGGAGGTCGACCACCCGGCGGGCCGGCAGGGACGTCACCTCCTCGTCCAGGCCCACGATCCGGCCCCGCCAGATGCCCAGGTCGCGGGCGACGGGACGGTCCGGGTCCATGGTGAGGATGTGCGCGTTCGTCAGTCTCGTACAGAGCATCGACGGAGTCCTCAACCTTTCTCAGGTGTTTCGACCGCAGGTCATACTAAGGTAAGGGTTACCTAACCATAAGACCGGCGGTCGATGGGTTCCGCGCACCCTCATACGATTAAGGCCTGCCTAACCTAAGGGAGTTGGCCGTTGGAGACCGCAAGGTGACGCGGGGCAGGAGATTTCACCCCGTCCTGCTCGTGACACTGCTCGGCGCCGTCCTGGCCGTACTCTGCGTGCTGTCGCTGGCCCTGGGCGCGGCCAACATCCCGCCGGACCAGGTGGTGCGGGCGCTGTTCGGCGACGCGCCGAGCCGGTTCGTGGAGAACATCGTCTGGTCGGCGCGGGTGCCGCGGACCGCGCTTGCGCTCACGGCGGGCGCGGCCCTCGGGCTGTCCGGTGCGCTGATGCAGGCCCTGACGCGCAATCCGCTCGCGGACCCCGGAATCCTCGGCGTCAGCGCGGGTGCCTCCTTCGCCATCGTGGTGGCCGTCGGGGTGCTCGGGATCAACTCGCTGTACGGATATGTGTGGTTCGCGTTCGCGGGGGCCCTGACAGCCACCGTGGCCGTCTATCTGCTGGGCGGCCTCGGGCGGTCCGGGATGACACCGGTGAAGCTGGCGCTCGCCGGAGTGGCGGTCACCTCACTGCTGTGGTCGTTCACCCAGGCCATCGTGCTCACCGACGCGGACGCGCTGGACCGGTTCCGGTTCTGGTCCGCCGGGTCGCTCGCGGACGCGGACGAGGGGATGGTGTGGCGGGTGCTGCCCTTCTTGGCCGTGGGCGCGGTGCTGGCCATGGCCGCCGCCCCGGCCCTCAACAGTCTGGCCCTCGGCGACGACGTGGCGGCCTCACTCGGCCGGCGCCTCGGCCTGGTCCGGGTCCAGGGCGTCGCCGCGATCACCCTGCTGACCGGTGCGGCGGTCGCGGTGATCGGCCCGGTCGTCTTCATCGGGCTCGTGGTCCCCCATGTCGCCCGCGCTCTGGCCCAGTTGGCGGGCATCGGCCCCGACCAGCGCTGGCTGCTGCCGCTGTCCGCCGTACTCGCCCCCAGCCTGCTGCTCGCCGCCGACATCCTCGGACGCCTCGTCGCGCGGCCCACCGAGATCCAGGCCGGTGTCCTGGTGGCCTTCATCGGCGGGCCGTTCTTCATCGCCATGGTCCGCCGGCGCAATCTGGCGGAGGTGTGAGCATGACGGACCCCGGAGCCGCCCTGAAGAACCCGAAGAGCCGGAAGCCCGCGAAGGCCCCGAAGGCCCCGAAGTCCCTGAAATCCCGTCTGGAATACGGCAGTTCACCCGGCGTCGGCACCCGCTTCCGTACCTACCGGCTGACCGTGCCGCCCGTCTCCGGCGTCTTCCGTCCCCGGCTGGTGGCCCTGTGCGCGCTACTCGCCGCGGCTGCCTTCCTGCTGTTCTGCTGGGGCCTGACCATGGGCGACTACCCGATCGGCTTCAGCGAAGTCGTACGGGCCCTGACGGGCTCCGGCGACCCCGGCACCGTACTCGTGGTCCAGGAGCTGCGGCTGCCCCGCGCCCTGGTCGGACTGCTGGCCGGGATCGCCTTCGGCGTCTCCGGCGCGCTGTTCCAGACCATGACCCGCAATCCGCTGGCCAGCCCCGACATGATCGGCCTCACCCAGGGCGCGGGCGCGGCGGTGGTGGCGGGCATCGTCCTGGGCTGGGACGGCGGTCTGGGCACCCAGGGCCTCGGGCTGCTCGGGGCGCTGGCCACGGCCCTGACCGTGTACCTGCTGGCGTGGCGGCGCGGCACCACCGGATACCGGATCATCCTGGTCGGCATCGGGGTGGCCTGGATCTGCACCAGCGCCACCGACTACCTGGTGGCCAAGGGCGGCCGGTTCCAGGCGCAGGCGGCCCTCGGCTGGCTGGTCGGCAACCTCAACGGCCGTACGTGGGACCAGGTCGGCCCGCTCGCGATCGCGGTGGCCGTGCTGCTGCCGACGGCCCTGCTGCTCGGCCGGCTGCTGCGCACCCTGCAACTCGGCGACGACGTGGCCACCGGCCTCGGCACCCGCGTGCAGCCCGTACGCCTCGCCATCCTGCTCACCGGGGTCGGGCTGATCGCCTTCGCCACCGCCTCCGCCGGACCCGTCGCCTTCGTGGCGCTGGCCGCACCGCAGATCGCCCAGCGGCTGGCCGGCAGCGCCTGGCCGCCCACCGTCGCCGCCGGACTGACCGGGGCGCTGGTCGTGCTCGGCGGCGACCTCATCGCCCGTACGCTCGTCTCCGGCATGGAACTGCCGGTCGGAATCGTCACCGGCGTGCTCGGCGCTCCGGTCCTGCTCTGGTTGCTCGTCCGCGCCAACCGCGCGGGTTCAGGAGGTTGATCCCATGCCGGCCGATCCCCCGTCGACCGACCGCGCGACGGCTGACTCCCCGTCGACCGAGTTGTCGTCCGACCGCGTACCGGCCCCCGACCCGGATCTGCGGGCGAGCGGTCTGCGGCTGGCTTACGACAACCGCCTGGTCGTGGACGGCCTCGACCTGGCCGTGCCGCCCGGCCGGATCACGGCCGTCGTCGGCGCCAACGCGTGCGGCAAGTCCACCCTGCTGCGCGCCCTCGCCCGGCTGCTCGCGCCCCGCGAGGGCGCCGTCCACCTCGACGGCCGGGCGCTGCACTCCATACCGACCAGGGAGCTGGCCCAGCGCCTCGGCATCCTGCCGCAGAGCCCGCTCGCACCCGAGGGGCTGACCGTCATCGACCTGGTCAACCGCGGCCGTTCACCGCACCAGACCTGGTGGCGGCAGTGGTCGAAGGCCGACGAGGAGGCCGTGCGCGAGGCCCTGGACGCCACCGCCATGACCGACCTCGCGGACCGGCCCGTCGACGAGCTCTCCGGCGGCCAGCGCCAGCGCGCCTGGATCGCCATGGCGGTCGCCCAGGGCACCCCCGTACTGCTCCTCGACGAGCCGACGACGTACCTGGACCTGGCGCACCAGGTCGATGTCCTGGATCTGATCATCGACCTCAACCGGCGGGAGCACCGCACCGTCGTGATGGTGCTGCACGACCTCAACCAGGCCTGCCGGTACGCCGATCACCTGGTCGCCATGAAGTCCGGGAAGATCGTCGCCGAGGGGAGCCCGGCCGAGGTCATCACCGCCGAGACCGTCGAGGACGTCTTCGGCCTGAGCTGCCGGATCACCATGGACCCGGTCAGCGGCACGCCGCTGGTCATTCCGATGGGGCGCCACCACGGGGCCCCACCGCTGGAACCGGCGGCGGCGCGGACGGCCGACTGAGGACGGACGGCAGCCGTGTGGCCGCCCCGCCCCACGCCGGCAGAGCGGGGCGGGACGGGGCGGCCACACGGCAGGGCCGGTGCCGGTTATCCGGCGGTGTCCGGCACGATCGTCGTCCCGGTGCCGACGGCATCGGTCAGCCCGTCGAGCAGCGCGTGCGGCGCGCGCCCGTCCAGCACCCGAGCCGTGCGCACCCCGGCCGTGACGGCCCGCAGACAGGCCTCCATCTTGGGCCCCATACCGCCGTTCAGCTCCGGCAGCAGCCGCGCCAGCTCCCCCGCGCCGATCCGGTCGACGACCCGTTCGCTCTCCGGCCAGTCCGCGTAGAGGCCGGGCACGTCGGTGAGGACGACCAGGACCCGTGCCCCGAGCGCGGCGGCCAGTGCCCCGGCCGCCGTGTCCGCGTTGACGTTGTAGACCTGTCCGTCCTCGCCCCGGCCCACGGGCGAGACCACCGGGATGTGGCCGCTGTCCAGCAGGAGGCGCAGGACCGCGGTGTTCACCCGCGCCACGTCCCCGACCAGCCCGATGTCCACGCGCTCCCCGGCCACCTCGGCGTACCGCCGCACGGCGGTCAGGGTGTGCCCGTCCTCGCCGCTGAGCCCGACGGCGTACGGACCGTGCTCGTTCAGCAGTCCGACGAGCTCCTTCTGGACCTTGCCGGTGAGCACCATCCGTACGACTTCCATGGTCTCCGGCGTGGTGACCCGAAGCCCGTTCAGAAAGGCGGACTTGAGCCCCAGCCGGTCCAGGTGGGCGCCGATCTGCGGGCCGCCGCCGTGTACGACGACCGGCCTGACGCCGGCCCGCCGCAGCGCGATCACGTCGTCGGCGAAGGCCCGCCGGAGCGTGTCGTCGGTCATCGCGTTGCCGCCGTACTTGACGAGGACCGTGCACCCGCGCAGCGACTCCAGCGCTGCGAGCCGATCGGCGTTGATGTCCTCGGAGGGACCGGCGGGCGCCGTCGTGCCGCTCACGGGCGAGCGGTCAGGTAGCCGCCCATCGTGCGGAAATAGTCGGTCGCCGCGTGCTCGGTACCGTCCTCGGTACGCACCCGCCTGACGAGCAGCCCGCGCAGCCGGCCGCTCCTCGCCTCGGCGCCCGCGACGATGACCACTCCGTCGCCCTCGCGGATGAAGATCCGCCCCGGGGTGCCGCCGTAGCAGGCCCCCGACACCGCGGCCTCGACGATCCGGAGCCGCTCCCCGCGGTGGTGGGTGAAGGCGTTGGGGTACGGGTCGCACTGGGCGCGCACGAGCCGCTCGATGTCCTCGGCGGGCCAGGTCCAGTCGATCCGGCTGTCTTCGAGGGACCGCTTGTGGAAGAAGCTCGCCCGGCTGCGGTCCTGCGGTGTCCAGCGCGCCCGGCCGGCGGCGATCAGGTCGAGCGACTCGGTGACGACCGGCGCGATCAGGTCGACCGTGCGGTGGAACAGGTCGGTGACGGTGTCCGTCGGACCCACCGGGACGGCACGCTGCAACAGGACGTCGCCCGCGTCGAGTTCGGCGTTCATCCGGTGCGCGGTGACACCGACTTCGCGCTCGCCGTTGATGAGCGCCCAGATCAGCGGGGAGAAACCCGCGTAGGCAGGCAGCAGCGAGTCGTGCACGTTGAGCGTGCCGTGCGGCGGCAGGTCGAAGACCTCCGGGGGCAGCACGGTGCGCCAGTTGTTGGCGACGATGATGTCCGGCGCCGCGTCCTTCAGGGCGGCGAGGAGTTCCGGGTCGTCGGGCCGGTTGCGCAGCAGGACCGGGATGTCGTGCTTCTCGGCCAGCTCGGCCACCGAGTCGTCCCAGATCTTCTCGTATACGTGGTCGCTCTTGGGGTGGGTCACGGCCATGACCACCTCGTGGTCGGACTCCAGCAGAGCCTGGAGCGTGCGATGCCCCCAGGTCTGATAGCCGAACATGACGACCCGCATTGTCGATCCTCTCTTTGGACACACCATTGCAAGGTAAGGCTAACCTTATTTAACATCGGGGGCGCCTAGGGGAAGGAAAGTTGCGGTGAACGCACTGCACGACGAACCGGACGCCGTTCTCGATGTGCTCGGAATAGGTTTCGGGCCGTCAAATCTCGCACTGGCCATCGCTGTTGAGGAACACAACGCCCGAGTCGCTCCCGAGAAGCGGATCCGCGCCGGATTCCTGGAGCGTCAGCCGTCGTTCGGCTGGCACCGGGGAATGCTCATCGAAGACGCCACGATGCAGGTGTCCTTTCTCAAGGACCTGGTCACCATGCGCAATCCGACCAGCGACTTCAGCTTCCTGTGCTTCCTGCGGGAGCGGGGCAGGATGGTGGATTTTCTCAACGCGAAGACGCTGTTCCCGTTGCGGATCGAGTTCCACGAGTACTTCGAGTGGGCGGCGGCCCGGGTCGCGCACCTGGTCGACTACTCCGACGAGGTGGTGTCCGTGGAACCGGTGACGGGACCGGACGGCGAGGTTCGCTGGCTGGACGTCGTCAGCCGGGTGCCCGGTGACCCCGAGCGGACCGTCGTCCGCAGGGCCCGCAACATCTCGGTGGCCGTCGGCCTGGAGCCCCATCTGCCGCCCGACACGACCCTGTCGGACCGCATCTGGCACAACAGTCAACTCGTCCCGCACGTCCGCGAGTTGAGCGGTTCCGGCACGCCGGTGGGTCGCGTCCTGGTGCTCGGCGCCGGCCAGAGCGCCGCCGAGGCGGTCGACTACCTGCACCAGTCCTTCCCCGAGTCGGAGATCTGCGCGGTCTTCGCCAAGTACGGGTACACGCCCGCCGACGACAGCCCGTTCGCCAACCGGATCTTCGACCCGGAGGCCGTGGACGTGTACTTCCAGTCGAAACCGGAGGTGAAGCAGTCCCTGGTCGACTACCACCGCAGCACCAACTACTCGGTGGTCGACATGGATCTGATCGAGTCGCTGTACGCGACGATGTACCGCGAGAAGGTCCAGGGCAAGGAGCGCCTGCGGCTGCGCAACGTGTCCCGCATCCGGGACGTACGCAGCTTCGACGACCACCTGGAGGTCACCGTCGAGTACCTCCCCACCGGGGAGCGGGAGGTGCTCTCCGCGGACCTGCTCGTCCACGCGACCGGCTACCGGCCGAGGGATCTCGACGCGCTCCTGGGCAGGACCGCGAAACTCTGCCTGCGGGACGACAAGGACGCCGTACGCGTCGGGCGCGACCACCGCGTGGAGCTGCTGCCCGAAGTCTCGGCCGGCATCTATCTGCAGGGCGCGACCGAGCACACGCACGGTCTCACCTCGACCCTGCTGTCCACCACCGCCGTGCGCTCCGGCGAGATCCTCGACTCCCTGCTCATCCACCGCGCGGACGACTCCACCGCGCCGACCGACTCCGCCTGAGGCTCCGCCGCCGTGTGTGACGGTGCGCGTCCGCGTGCCGTCACGCCCCTTACCGCCACCCTGAAGGACAACTGATGCTCGGCTCTTCCAGAGGCACCCGCCTCGCCGCGGCGCTCACCTCCGCGATCCTCCTCCTCGCCACCGCCGCCTGCGGCTCCGACGACGACTCCGGGGCGGGCGCGGACAAGCCCGCGGCCGCGAGCGGCGCCTTCCCGGTGACCCTCGCGCACAAGTACGGCAGCACCACCGTCAAGGCCGAGCCGAAGCGGATCGTCACGGTCGGGCTGACCGACCAGGACGCCGTGCTCGCCCTGGGCAAGGTGCCCGTCGGGACCACCGAGTGGCTCGGCGGCTACAAGGGCGCCATCGGGCCCTGGGCCGCCGACAAGCTCGGCGGCGCGAAGGCCCCGGCCGTGCTGAAGGACACCGGCACCGGCCCGCAGACCGAGAAGATCGCCGCGCTCCGGCCCGACCTGATCCTCGCGGTCTACGGGGGCCTCACGAAGGCCCAGTACGACACCCTGTCGAAGTTCGCCCCCGTGGTGGCCCAGCCCAAGGAGTACAACGACTTCGGGGTGCCGTGGCAGCGGCAGACCGAGATCATCGGCAAGGCGCTCGGCCAGGACGCCGAGGCCGGGGAACTGGTAGACGGCGTCGAGGCGGACTTCAGGGCCGCGGCCGGCAAGAACCCCGCCTTCGCGAAGTCCACCGCCGTGATGGCCACCCCGTACGACGGCATCTTCGTCTTCGGCAGCCAGGACCCGCGCTCGCGTGTCCTCACCGACCTCGGCTTCAAGCTGCCGGCCGGGCTTGACAAGGTCATCGGTGACGAGTTCGGGGCCAACATCAGCAAGGAGCGCACCGACCTGCTGGACACCGACGCGATCGTGTGGATCGTCACCGACACGGCCGAGGACGAGGTCAAGCTCCACAAGAACGCCCTCTACGCCGACCTGGACGTGGCGAAGGAGCAGCGTGAGGTCTACGTCAAGGAGGCCGGCGACTACGGCAACTCCGTCTCCTTCGTGTCGGTACTGAGCCTGCCGTACATGCTCGACCGCCTGGTTCCGCAGCTGACCGCGGCCGTCGACGGCGACACCGCGACGAAGGTGACCGAGCCGACGTCCTGACGAGGGCCCGTGGTGACCCCGGTCTCAGGCCGCGCACGACGGCATCCATGGAAAGTATGATCAAAAAATGTCTGATACGACTGAACTCACGCCCGGCTGGCTGACGACCGACGAGCTCGAAATGGCGCGCGCACGCATGCCGATCCTCTACGTCGAGGCCGTACCGGTGCGAGTCGATGACAACGGCGAGGTCACCAGCATCGGACTGCTGCTGCGCATAGGGCAGGAAGGGACGGTCAGCCGCTCCCTCGTCTCCGGCCGGGTGCTGCACCACGAACGGGTCCGGGACGCCCTCCTGCGCAATCTGGAGAAGGACCTCGGCCCGGTGGCGCTGCCCCGGATCCCGACCTCCCTGCAGCCCTTCACCGTCGCCGAGTACTTCCCCACGCAAGGGGTCACGCCGTTCCACGACCCCCGCCAGCACGCGGTGTCGCTCGCCTACATCGTCCCGGTGAACGGTGACTGCCGCCCCCGGCAGGACGCCCTCGACCTGGTCTGGTTCAGCCCCGAGGAGGCCTCCTCGCCCATGGTCCAGAACGAGATGCCGGGCGGCCACGGAGTCCTCCTCAAGCAGGCCCTCGCCCATGTGGGCTGCATTTCCTGAACCAGGGGGGCGGTCACCGGCAGGTCTTGACGGCGGGAACCAAGAGGCGCAAAGTCGTACATATACGTCGTAAACGTACGGCGTTGGACGTCATATCGCACTCAGGAGTGTCGTGCCATGACCGCCGCCGGACACACTCCGTCGACGGTCCTCGTCACCGGCGGAGCCGGTTTCATCGGCAGCCACGCCTGCGTCGAACTGCTCGACCACGGCTACGAGTTGATCGTGGTCGACGACTACTCCAACAGCACACCGCAGGTCCTGGCCCGGGTGGAACGGATCGCCGGCCGTTTCGTCGGCGCCGTCTACGAGCTGGACATCCGTGATCGACGCGCCCTCTCGGCCGTCTTCGACCGACACTCAGTGGACGCCGTCGTGCACTTTGCCGCGCACAAGGCCGTGGGCGAGTCGGCACGGATGCCCGTCGAGTACTACGACACCAACGTCGGCGGCACGACCTCCCTGCTCCGGACGATGCACGAGCACGGGGTGCACCAGCTCGTCTTCTCCTCCTCCTGCTCGGTCTACGGCGACGCCGGACACGGCCCGCTCGACGAGGCCACCCCGGCCCGGCCCGCCAGTCCGTACGCGGCCTCCAAGTGGATCTGCGAGCAGATCCTCGCCGACGTCTGCCGCCGCTGCCCCGAGTACACCGTGCTGTGCCTGCGGTACTTCAACCCGGCCGGCGCCCACCCCAGCGGACTGCTCGGCGAGGACCCCCACGGCCCGCCCGGCAACCTGATGCCGTACGTGGCGCAGGTGGCCGCCGGCCGACGGGCACGGCTCAGCGTGTTCGGCACCGACTACCCCACGCCCGACGGGACCGCGATCCGCGACTACCTCCACGTCATGGACACCGTGGAGGCCCACCGCGTCGCGCTCGACCACCTCACCGACGGACCGGGCCTGCGGGTGTACAACCTGGGTGCCGGCAAGGGAAGCTCGGTCCTCGACGTCGTCGCCGCGTTCTCCGAGGCGTGCGGCAGGCCCATTCCGTACGAGGTCGCGCCCCGCCGCCCCGGGGACGTGACCGAGCTCGTCGCGGACGCGACCGCCGTGGCGCGCGCCTGGGGCTGGCGCCCCACCCGGGACCTCGCCGACATGTGCCGGGACGCCTGGCGGTTCCAGCGGCTCAACCCCCGCGGTTACGCGGGCTCCGCCCGGCGGCCGAACGCCAAGGGGTGAGGGCCTCCGGGTGCAGGCCTTCGCGTGAGGGCTTCCGGGCGAGGAGATGCGGCCGAGCACCTGCCGTGCCTACGATTTGTATCTGAATGCCCGCGTTTGACGCCTTGTTCGCGACCCGGTGTCCTCGAACTCGGGGAGGCGCTTGCCCTTGCTGCCGGCCCACCGGTTGATGGCCGTGTATATCGCGTCGGTCGGGACTCTCACCGCCCTGTACATGACCATCCCGGAGACCCGCACGCCGTTCTGGGCCGTGATCGGGCTGGGCGGTGCCGCCGCCGTACTCACCGGCGTGCACATGCACCGGCCCGCGCACCGCTGGCCCTGGTTGCTGCTCGCCGCCGGACTGCTGACCTTCGCCGCGGGTGACACGTACTACAACGTGCTGGAGGGGTACTTCGACGCGTCCAACCCGTTCCCCTCTCCGGCGGACGCGTGTTACCTCGCCACCTATCCGCTCTTCGCCGCGGGCCTGTTCGGCCTCGTCCGGTACCGCTGGGTGGACCGCGACCTGCCCAGCCTGCTGGACGCGCTGATCATCACCGCGGGACTCGCCCTGCCGGTCTGGGTCCACCTGGTGCAGCCGCTGACCCGGCTGGAGGGCCTGACCTGGCAGCAGCGCGCCATCAGCATCGCCTATCCGCTGGGCGACGTACTGGTGCTGGCGATGCTGGTCCGGCTGCTCGCCCCCGGCCCCAGGTCCGGCCGCAATCGCGCCGTTCGACTGCTCGTCCTCGGCACCCTCACGCTGCTCTGCTTCGACATCGCCTACGGGATCCTCCAGCTCAACGGAATGTGGCAGGCCGGCACTCTGCTGGACGCCGGCTGGATCGTCTTCTACACGGCCTGGGGACTGGCCGCACTGCATCCCTCGATGGCGGAACTGACCGCGTCGGAGGCCCAGCCGCAGTCCCTGCTCCCGCCCTGGCGCCGGCTCCTGCTGCTCACCGCGGCCACCCTGGTCGCGCCCGCCATCCTGCTCTACGAGGGGCTTGCGGGCAGCTTCCGCGACCCGACGGTGTTCGCCGCCTTCTCCACCGTCCTGTTCCTGCTGGTGATCCTCCGCCTCGCGGGCATGGTCGCGGCACACCGCAAGGCCGTGGCGCGCGAGCAGGCGCTGCGGGTGGCCACCGCCTCGCTGGTGGCCGCGGAAAAGCCCCAGGAGATCGCACGGTCCTGCGACACGGCGGTCACCGCGCTGTTCGGACCGAAGATCCGGCACGCGACCGTGCTGCTCTCGGCCGAACACGCCCAGGACCTGTACGCCCTCCTGGCGAACGGTCCGGCCCGCCTCGCCCTCCACCGCACCCTCCTGGTCCCCGTCGCCGGGCTGGGGCCACACCTGGCCGCCGCACTCGGCGGCCTGCCGACCGCCCTGGTGTGTCCCATGGTCCAGCCCGACCGTCCGGCGGGCGGCGAGCTGCCGGGCGCACTCCTGGCGGCCGGGCCCGAGCGTCAACTCGCCGAGATGCGCGGGTCGTTGGAGATCCTGGCCTCACACGTGGGACTGGCGACGGAGCGCATCGCGCTCCGGCAGGAGATCACCAGGCAGGAGAGCGAGGCGTACTTCCGCACCCTGGTGCGCAACGCCTCGGACGTCATCCTCATCGTCGACGACGACACGTCCGTCCGCTACGCCAGTCCGTCCGCGGAAGCCGTGTTCGGCAGCGCCCGCCTGATCGGAACGGCACTGCGGGAACTGGTGGACCCGCAGGACCGCGAGCGGGCGGACCGGACACTGGCGGGGCTGCGGAACAACGCCCGGCAGGAGGCCCACGACCACTGGTGGGTGCTGCGTGACACCGGCCGTATCGAAGTCGAGGTGCGCTGCCGTGACCTGCGCCAGGACAAGACCGTCGGCGGACTGGTCGTCACCCTGCGGGACGTGACCGAACAGCGTCAGCTGGAGCACGAGCTCACGCAGCGGGCCTTTCACGACTCGCTGACCGGTCTGCCCAACCGGACGCTGCTGCTGGAGCGGACCGAGCGCGCGCTGCTGCGCGGCCGCCGGGAGTCGACGGTCACCTGCCTGCTCTTCATCGACCTGGACGACTTCAAGATCGTCAACGACACGCTGGGCCACTCCGTCGGCGACCGGCTCCTCGGCGCCGTGGGAGAGCGGCTGTCGGAGACACTGCGCCGCACCGACACCGCGGCGCGACTGGGGGGTGACGAGTTCGCGGTGCTGATGGAGGACGCGAAGCAGCCCCTCGACGGCGAACTCCTGGCCGCACAGGTGATCCAGACCCTCAACCGGCCCTTCCAGCTGCACGAGGACTCGGTGAGCGTCTCCGCCAGCGTGGGGGTGGCCACGGCGATGGACAGCACGGGCGCCGAGGAGCTGCTGACCCACGCCGATCTGGCCCTGTACGCGGCCAAGGCAGCCGGGAAGCGCCAGTGGCGCCGCTTCCGGCCCCAGCTGCGCGTCCGTATGGCGGAGCGGCACGACCTCCAGGCGCATCTGGACCGTGCGATCGCCAAAGAGGAGTTCGCGCTGCGCTACCAGCCGGTCGTGGACATCACGGTGGGCGAGGTCGTCGGCTTCGAGGCACTGGTGCGCTGGCCGCACGCCCGACGCGGTCTGGTCCCACCGCGGCAGTTCATCCCGCTCGCGGAGGAGACCGGACACATCACCCCGCTGGGCGCCTGGATCCTGCGGAAGGCCACGGCCGACATCGCCCGGCTGCAGCACCGGGCACGGCCGTCCACACCGCCGTACCTCAGCGTCAACGTGTCCGCCCGCCAGTGGCGCGACACGGGCTTCCTGGACGAGGTGTGCAAGGCCCTCGACACCCCCGGCCTCGTCCCGGGCTCGCTGCAGCTGGAGCTCACCGAGTCGGTGCTGATGCGGCGGGACGCGCAGATCGACGCCCTGATACGGGCGCTGAAGAACCTCGGCGTACGGATCGCCGTGGACGACTTCGGCACCGGATTCTCCTCGCTGCGCTATCTCCGGGAGTTCCCCATCGACGTACTCAAGATCGACAAGACGTTCATCGACGACATCCCGCGGGACCCCCGCCAGGTCGCGCTCGTCGAGGGGATCGTCCACATCGCCGACACCCTCGGCCTCCAGGTGATCGCCGAGGGCATCGAGGAGCCGACCCAGCGAGAACTGCTGGCCGGTATCGGCTGCCGGTTCGGGCAGGGGTATCTGTTCGCCCGGCCGATGACGGTGGAGCAGGGCGAGACCGTCCTGGGGCAGCCCGGCGGGTACCGGTCACCGCCACGGCGCATCGGGGCGACGGAACGGGTGCCGATCGGCACCCGGCCGAAGGCGGCACCGGGCAGCCCCCGGGCCGCCGGCGACGGTACGCGATCCATCAGGGGCGGGACGGCCACGGAAAAGGAGCACACCATGCCCGAAACCGCTGCCGCGCCGCCGGGAGTACGGCGTGATCCACGCTGGGGCGACCTCGAACGCCTGCGCCGGACGAGCCCCATGAGCGACGCGGTCCTGGACGAGGTGCGCGGCCGGCACATCCGCAGCGGAGATCACTGGCTGATCGACTTCGCCTCCTGCAACTACCTGGGCTTCGACTGCGATCCCGAGATCATCGACGCGATCGAGCCCGCCGTACGGCAGTGGGGAACACACCCCAGCTGGTCGCGGCTGCTCGGCAGCCCGCGGCTCTACCCCGAGATCGAGGAGCGGCTCGCCGGGCTGCTCGGAGCACCGGACACGCTGCTCCTGCCGACCGCCACGCTGATCCATGCCTCGGTGATTCCCGCACTCGCCGGCCAGGGGCACGTCTTCGTCGAGGCCAGGGCGCACCGGACCGTGTACGACGGATGCGTGTCGGCCCGGGGCCAGGGCGCCACGCTGGAACGGTTCCGCGCCGACCGGCCCGACGAGCTCGACGCCCTGTTGCGTGCCGTGCCGTCCGGCCGGTCCCGGCTCGTCTGTCTGGACGGCGTCGACAGCATGAGCGGGAACATCCCCGACCTGCCCGAGCTGGCCGGCGTCTGCCGGGACCGGGACGCGACGCTGTACATCGACGACACGCACGGTTTCGGTGTCATCGGGGAGCGGCACGCGGAGGAGCTGTGCCCGTACGGGTCCCGTGGCAACGGTGTGGTCCGGCACACGGGCGAGACCTACGACGGCATCGTGCTCGTCGGCGGGTTCTCCAAGGCGTACTCGTCGCTGCTGGCCTTCATCGCGCTGCCCTCCTGGCTCAAGGACCATCTGAAGACCGCCGCGGCCCCCTATCTGTACTCCGGGCCCTCGCCGACGGCGTCCCTCGCCACGGCGCTCGCCGGTCTGGAGGTCAACGACCGCCGGGGCGACGCGATCCGCGCCGATCTGCACCGCAAGACCGCCCGGGTGTCCGACCACGTCCACGGCCTCGGTCTGGACACGCCGGGCATCCATGAGCTGCCGATCGTGGAGATCCCCCTCGTCAACGCCTCGGACCTCGAAGCGGTGGCGGGTTTCCTGTGGGACCACGGCATCTACGTGACCCTCGCGGCGTACCCGCTCGTCCCGCACGACCGGGTCGGCTTCCGCGTCCAGATCACGGCGCTCAACTCCGACGAGGACATCGACCGGCTCAACGACACCCTGAGCAGGCTCGCCGAACGCTTCGCCCTGCGCGAGAGGAGCTGAGGCCCGCATGCCCGAGCCCGCGGCAGCCGGTACCGCGCCGACCCGCAACGACGATGTGGACTGGGACAGTTGGCCCGTGCAGGACTACCTCGCCGAGAACTACCGCGAGCTGCACCCGTCCGACGCCGCGGTCATCGCCCACCACTGCGCGTTCTACCGCCCGTTCACACCGGGGAGCCTCGCACGGTCCGTGGAGTTCGGGGCCGGGCCGAACCTGTATCCGCTCATGCTCGCCGCCGCCGCGAGCCGCCGTGTCGACGCCGTGGAGGCCGGCGCGGCGAACGTCGCCTACCTGACCCGGCAGCTGCGGCGTGGCCCCGACGACAGTTGGCAGCCGTTCTACGCGCTGTGCCGACGGCTCGACCCGAACCTTCCGCAGACCCTGTCGGAGGCGCTCGCACGCGTGCATGTCGTCCACGGCGACGTCCGGGCCGTTCCGCCGGGGCGTTACGACCTCGCGTCGATGCACTTCGTGGCCGAGGGCGTGACCGAGGACTTCGAGGAGTTCACGGAGTTCTGCCGCCGCTTCGCGCACTCCGTCGTCCCCGGCGGGCGGCTGGTCGCGGCGTTCATGGAGAACATGCCGACGTACCGCATCGGTCCCGCCTCCCGGTGGCCCGGCTGCCCCGTGGACCCGGGCGTCGTCAGGAAGGTGTTCGCGCCTCTGACCGACCGGCTCGCGGTGACCCGGATCGGTGTCGATCCGACGCTGCCGGACTACGGCGACTCGGGGATGGTGCTGATGACAGGGCGAACGCCGTCTCGACCAGGGCGATATGGCTGAACGCCTGTGGTGCGTTGCCCAGTTGGCGGCCCGCGTCCGGATCCCACTGCTCCGCGAGCAGACCGACGTCGTTGCGGACGGCGAGGACTCGTTCGAAGGCCTCCCGGGCCCGTTCCGCGTGACCGGTCGCGGCGAGGGCGTCGGCGTACCACAGGGAGCACGCCACGAACGCGCCCTCGGAACCACGCATGCCGTCCACGCCGTGCACACCCCGGCCGCCCGGCGCGTACCGCCGTATGAACCCTGCGTGGTTCAGCCCCCGCATCGCCCGGACGGTGCCGCGCACCCGCTCGTCCCGGGCCGGCAGGAAGCCCAGCCGGGGAATCAGCAGGGCCGAGGCGTCCAGGACCGGTGAGCCGTAGGACTGCACGAAGGATCCCTGCTCCCCGTCCCACCCCTCCCGGCACACCTGCCGGTGCACCTCGTCCCGCATGGCCCGCCACTCGCCCGACGATCCGTTCCTGCCCAGCAACTCCCCCATCCGCAGGGCGCGGTCGGCGGCCACCCAGGCCAGGACCTTGGAGTGGACGAACTGCCGGGCCGGGCCGCGGACCTGCCACAGCCCCTTGTCGGGCTCACGCCAGTGCCGGAGGAGGTGGCCCATCAACGCCTCCACCAGACTCCACACGTGGGCCGGCATGGGGATGCCCGCCCGCAGTGACAGATGGAGTGTGTCCAGGACTTCGCCGTACACGTCCAGCTGGAACTGGCTGACCGCGGAGTTCCCGAACCGGACCGGCCGCGATCCCTCGTAGCCGGCCAGCCACGGCGCCTCGGTCTCGGGCAGGAGCCGCTGCCCGCCGACGCCGTACACGGTCTGCAGGTCGGCGGGGTCGCCCGCGATGGCCCGCACCAGCCAGTCCAGCCAGGCCGCCGCCTCGTCCCGGTAGCCGCTGCGCAGCAGGCAGGACAGGGTCAGGGTGGAGTCGCGCAGCCAGCAGAACCGGTGGTCCCAGTTGCGTTCGCCGCCGAGGACCCCGGGGAGCGAGGTGGTGGGCGCCGCGATGATGCCGCCCGTGGGCGCGTAGGTGAGCGCCTTGAGCGTGATCAGGGAGCGCACCACGGCCTCGCGCCACGGCCCCTGGTAGCGGCACCGGGCGGCCCAGTGCCGCCAGAAGTCGGTGGTCTCCTTGAGGACCGTCTCCGCCGGGACGCTCAACGGTGCGGGCAGTTCGGGCAGATGCGACGGCGACCACACCAGTGTCAGGGCCAGCCGTCGGCCGGCCTGGACGGTGAGGTCGAGGACGGTCGAGTCGCGGGCCGTCGAATCGCGGGCCGTCGAATCGCGGGCCGTCGAGTCACGGACGGTTGGATCACGCACCGCGGAGTCCGCGCCGTCGGGGGCCCGCACGGGACCGTCGGCGTTCAGCCAGACGGCATCGGGACCGGCGACGGCGACCGTGCAGCGGTCGGTGACCCGGATCCACGGCACCACGCGGCCCTGGTGGAAACGCAGCCGCAGTTCGCTGCGCATCGCCACGGAACCCGAGAGGCCCTCGACGACCCGGACGACGCACGGCAACCGGCCGCGGGGCGGCATGAAGTCCGTGACCCGCACCGACCCGCTTCCGGTCTCCCACTCCGATTCCAGGACCAGCGTGTCCGGCCGGTACGCCCGGCGCGTACAGGGGCCTCGGGCCACCGGAGAGACCCGCCAGAATCCGTTGTCCGCCGTGCCCAGCAGCGCGGCCAGGCAGGCCGGCGAGTCGAACCGGGGCAGGCACAGCCAGTCGATGGACCCGTTCCTGCCGACCATGGCGGCGGTTTCCAGGTCACTGATGAGGGCGTAGTCCTCGATGCGTGAGTTCATGATCGGAATTACGCCGTCGTACGCTTTGCCGCTCTTCCAGGATACGGCGATCCTTGGTGATATACGCCTTTAATCCCCTCGTGGAAGTGATCGGTATGAGGCCACTGAGGATCGAGGGAGCGTGGGTTCACGAGCCCCGGGTGTTCGCCGACGGCCGGGGCTCCTTCGTCGAGTGGTTCGGCGGCGATGCCTTCCGCGAGGCCGTGGGTGTGGACCTCCGGCTCGCCCAGGCCAACTGCTCGGTGTCCCGGCGCGGTGTCGTCCGCGGCGTCCACTTCGCCGATGTGCCCCCGGGCCAGGCCAAGTACGTGACGTGCGTCCGCGGTGCCGTGCTCGATGTGGTGGCCGACCTCCGCACCGGCTCGCCCACCTTCGGACGGTGGGACGCGGTACGGCTCGACGACAGCCGTCGTTGTGTCTTCCTCTCCGAGGGCCTGGGTCACGCCTTCATGGCCCTGACCGCCGAGAGCACCGTCGTCTACCTCTGCTCCGAGGGGTACGCGCCGCTGCGCGAGCACGGCATCCATCCGCTGGACGCGACGCTCGGCATCGACTGGCCCGTCGACCGGCCGCCCCTGCTGTCCGACAAGGACGCCGCCGCGCCCACGCTCGTCGAGGCCGGGCGCAGGGGGCTGCTGCCCTCCTACGCGGCGTGCCGTGCCCATCGGCTGCGTTCGGCGGCCCGTAGCCCGGGGAACGCCTCCACCAGGGCGTAGCACCAGTGGCGCGGCGCCGGCAGTCCGGCGTCCGGCCAGCGGCCGTGGCCGAGCACGCTGTAGGCGGGGCGTGCCGCGGGACGCGACAGGTCGGTGCTGGAGGCGGGGTGCACGCGTGCCGGGTCCGCGCCCAGCAGCCGGAACACCTCACGCGCCAGGCGGTGCCAGGTCGCCTCGCCGCTGTTGGTCGCGTGGTACACGCCGGGTGGCGCGATGCCCGCCCCGGCCGCGTCGCCCAACAGGATCAGCCCGTCGGCGACATCCCCGCTCCAGGTGGGCTGCCCGCGCTGGTCGTCGACGACGTGGAGGGTGTCCTGGACCGCCTCCCGTGCGATCACGGTCCGGACGAAGTTGCGGCCGCCGGCCCCGTACAGCCATGCGGTACGGACCACGTGGCCGGTGTCGGGAAGCGTCGCCAGGACGGCCCGCTCCCCGGCGAGCTTGGTCCGCCCATAGGCGGTGCGCGGGTCCGGGGTGGCCGTCTCCGCGTACGGCCTGTCGCTGTCACCGGCGAAGACGTAGTCGGTGGAGAGGTGGAGCAGGATCGTGCCGTGGGCCCGGCAGGCCTCGGCGAGCCGGGCGGGGCCGTGGCCGTTCACGGCGAGCGCCGCCGCCTCGTGGGACTCCGCCGCGTCCACGTCCGTCCAGGCGGCGCAGTTCGCCAGGACCGCGGGGCGGTATCGGTCCAGGGCCGCCCGCACCGCGTCCCCGTCGGTGATGTCCAGTCGGCGGTGGTCCGCGGCGACGGTGTCCACCTTGCGGGCCGTCAGCCGGGAGACGAGGTCCCGGCCCAGCATGCCGTCCGCCCCGGTGACGAGCCACGGGCGGGTCATGCCGCCCATCTCCCGGTCCGCCCGCGCAGCGGCTCCCACCAGGAGCGGTGCGTCCGGTACCAGTCGACGGTCTCCGCGAGCCCGGTGGCGAGGTCCTTGCGGGGTGCGTAGCCGAGTTCCGTACGGATCTTCGTGAAGTCGACCGAGTAGCGGCGGTCGTGACCCTTGCGGTCCTCGACGAACGTCACCGACTTCCAGTCGGCGCCGCACTCTCGCAGCAGCAGTCCGGTCAGCTCCCGGTTGGAGAGTTCGTTGCCGCCGCCGATGTTGTAGACCTCGCCGGGGCGGCCGCCGGTACGGACGAGCTCGATGCCCCGCACGTGATCATCGATGTGGATCCAGTCGCGGACGTTCAGACCGTCGCCGTAGAGCGGTACCGGCCGGCCGTCCAGCAGCCGGGTGACGAAGAGGGGGATGACCTTCTCGGGGAACTGGTGGTGTCCGTAGTTGTTGGAGCACCGAGTCACCCGTATGTCCAGGCCGTGGGTGCGGTGGTGGGCCAGCGCGAGCAGGTCGGACGAGGCCTTGGACGCGGCGTAGGGCGAGTTGGGCCGCAGTGGGTCGGTCTCCGGCCAGGAGCCCTCGGCTGTCGACCCGTAGACCTCGTCGGAGGAGATGTGCACGAAGGTGCCCAGGCCGTGGCGCAGGGCCGCGTCCAGCAGGATCTGGGTGCCCAGCACGTTCGTACGGATGAACGCGTCGGCGTCCAGGATGGACCGGTCGACATGGGACTCCGCGGCGAAGTGCACCACCTGGTCGTGCTCGGAGACCAGCTTGCCGACGAGCTCCGGATCGCAGGTGTCTCCCCGGACGAAGGCGAAGCCGGGCGCGTCGCGGACCTCGTCCAGGTTGGCGGGGTTGCCGGCGTAGGTGAGTTTGTCGAGCACGGTGACCGCCACGCCGGGCGGGCCGTCCGGGCCCAGCAGCGTACGGACGTAGTGCGAGCCGATGAACCCGGCTCCACCGGTGACAAGAACGCGGGTCGTGCTCATGACGGGATCTGCACCTTGCTGTGGTCGCCGAGCACCAGCCGGTGCACGGAGGGGGTACGGGGAGCGGGGCTCACCTCGACGTTGTGGCCGATCAGCGAGACCTCGATCCTTCGCATGCCGACGATGGACGCCTGCCGCAGCACGATCGAGTACTCGATCTCGCTCTCCTCGATACGGCAGTCCTCGCCGATCGAGGTGAACGGACCGACGTACGAGTCGGCGATCACGGTTCCGGCGCCGATGACGGCCGGGCCGACGACCCGGCTGGTGAACACCTTGGCGCCGTCCTCGATCCTGACCCGGCCGATGATCTCGCTCGCCCCGTCCACGCTGCCGTCGATCCGCGGTTCGAGCGTTTCCAGGACGGAACGGTTCACTTCCAGCATGTCGGTGACGTTCCCGGTGTCCTTCCAGTATCCGGAGATCGTCGTGGAGCGTACGTCCCGGCCGTGGCCGAGCAGCCACTGGAGTGCGTCCGTGATCTCCAGCTCGCCGCGCCGCGACGGCCCGATGGAACGTACGGCTTCGTGCACGGCGGGAGAGAAGAGGTAGACGCCGACCAGCGCCAGATCGCTCCTGGGCCGCTGCGGCTTCTCCTCCAGGCCCACCACCCGGCCCCGCGCGTCGAGTTCGGCGATGCCGAAGGCGGTGGGTTCGGGCACATGGGTCAGCAGGATCGCCGCGTCGGGCCGCTCGCGGCGGAAGTCGTCGACCACGCCGGAGATACCGCCGACGATGAAGTTGTCGCCGAGGTACATCACGAAGTCGTCGTCACCGAGGAAGTCCCGGGCGATCAGGACGGCGTGGGCGAGGCCGAGCGGGGCCTCCTGCGGAAGGTAGGTCACGTCCAGACCGAACCGCGACCCGTCGCCGACCGCCTCGCGGATCTCCGGCTCCGTGTCGCCGACGACGATGCCGGTCTCCGTGACACCGGCGGCGGCGATGGCCTCCAGGCCGTAGAACAGCACCGGTTTGTTGGCCACCGGCACCAGTTGCTTCGCCGAGGTGTGGGTGATCGGGCGGAGCCGGGTGCCCGCTCCGCCGCACAGCACGAGTGCTTTCATGAGGGCCGCCCCACTGCGGATTGCTCCTGCGGTCGTACGAGCGTGTCCGGCTGCGACAGGAACCAGTCGACGGTGTGCCTCAGCCCTTCTTCCAGGGGCACCCGCGGGTGCCAGCCGAGTCCTTCGCGGGCCCGGGTGATGACGGGGCGGCGGCGGACCGGGTCGTCGACGGGCAGCGGCAGGAAGCGCAGCCCGCTGTCCGACCCGGTGATCAGCAGCACCAGCTCGGCGAGCTCCCGCACCGTCCGCTCCCCCGGATTGCCGAGATTGAACGGGCCCGGCTCCCGCGCGTCGATCATCGCCACCAGACCGCGGACCATGTCGTCCACGTAGCAGAAACTCCGTGTCTGGCCGCCGTCTCCGAAGAGGGTCAGCGGTTCTCCCCCGAGGGCCTGCCGGATGAGGGTGGAGACCACCCGGCCGTCGTGCGCGCGCATCCGGGGGCCGTACGTGTTGAAGATCCGGACTATGCCGACATCGGCCCCCCGGCTGCGCCGGTACGCCATGGAGAGGGCCTCGGCGAAGCGCTTGGCCTCGTCGTAGACGCTGCGCGGCCCGATGGGATTGACGTTCCCCCAGTAGTCCTCGTCCTGCGGGTGCACCGCGGGGTCGCCGTAGACCTCGCTGGTGGACGCCAGGACGAAGCGCGCCCGGTGGCGCAGGGCCAGCCGCAGCAGGTTCTCGGTGCCGCGGCTGCCCGCGGCCAGCGTCTCCAGCGGGAGACGGGCGTAGTCGGACGGCGACGCGGGGCTCGCGAGATGGACGACGGCGTCGATGTCCCCGGAGGCTCTGAACGGGACCGTGACATCGCACGGGGTGCAGTCGAAGCCGGGCGCGCTCAGGAGGTGCGCGATGTTGGCCGACCGGCCCGAGGAGAAGTTGTCCAGGCAGCGGACGCTGTCGCCTCTGCGGACCAGCGCTTCGCACAGATGCGACCCCAGGAAGCCGCTTCCGCCGGACACCACGACACGCATGGACTCCTCCTGCCGGTCAGCCGAGCCGCGGACGGCCCGGCGCGCGCAGTGTCCAGCCCGCCGCGCGCCAGGCCGCCGGATCAAGGGTGTTGCGGGCGTCGACCAGGGCCGGGACGCGGACCACCGTGGCGAGGGCGGCCGGGTCGAGCTCCTGGTACTGGGGCCATTCGGTGAGATGCAGGACGACATCGGCCCGCTCGCACGCCTTGGTCACATCGAGTGCGAACTGAAGCGCGGGGTACGCGGCCCGGGCGTTGTCGACCGCCTCCGGGTCGTGGACGCGGACCTGAGCGCCTCGGCGCCGGACCGTGTCCGCGACCGCGAGCGCCGGCGAGTCCCGTATGTCGTCGCTGCGGGGCTTGAAGGCCGCCCCGAGCACCGCGACGTTCCGGTCCGCGAAGGACCCTCCGGCGAGCCGCTGCGCCAGGTCGACGGTGCGCAGCCGCTGCCGCGTGTTGATCTCGTCCATCTGCCGGAGGAAGGCCACCGACCGCCCGAGGCCCAGCTCCTCGGCCCGGACGGTGAAGGCCCGGATGTCCTTGGGCAGGCAGCTACCGCCGAACCCGAGGCCGGGGGCCAGGAAGCGGGAACCGATGCGGGAGTCCCGGCCCATCGCCTCGGCCAGGGTGAGCACGTCGGCGCCCGTGCCGTCGCAGATCTCGGCCATGGCGTTGATGAAGGAGATCTTGGTGGCGAGGAAGGCGTTCGACGCCAGCTTGACCAGTTCGGCGGTGGCCGGGTCGGTGCCGATGAACGGGGTGCCGGCGTCCAGCAGGGGCGCGTAGATCTCCCGCAGCCGCGCCTCGGCGTGCTCCGAGCGAGCACCCACCACGATACGTTCCGGCCGCAGGGTGTCCTGGACGGCGCAGCCCTCCCGCAGGAACTCCGGGTTCCAGGCGAGGTCGGCGTACGGAGCGGCCGCGTGCAGCCGCCCGGCCAGCCGGTCCGCCGTACCGACCGGCACGGTGGACTTGCCGGTCACCAGGACCCGCTCGTACCACCTGTCGCGCAGATACGGCGCCAGGCCGTCGACGGCGGCCTCGACGTGCCGCAGATCGGCGGCGCCCGAGTCGGGGTCCTGCGGGGTGCCGACACAGATGAAGTGCGTGTCGCCGAACCGGGCGGCCTCGGCCAGTGAGGTACTGAAGCGCAGCCTGCCCGTGTCCACCGCCCTCATGAGCATCTTGGACAGGCCGGGCTCGAAGAACGGGGGCCTGCCGCCGGTCAGCGCGGCGATCCGCTCCGGGTCGATGTCGACGCCGAGGACCTCGTGCCCGATGTCCGCCATGCAGGCGGCGTGGACCGCTCCCACGTATCCGGTGCCGATGACTGTCAGACGCATGTCGATCTCCGTGGTCGGCGCGTGGTCGACGCGGTGGGGTAGGCGGGCGGAGCGGGGTCGGGCCCGAGGTCGGGCAGGCCCAGCAGGCTGCGGTAACAGGCGTCGACGGCCGCGCACATGGTCTGCGGCGCGAAGGTGGTACGCACCCGCCGGCACCCCTGCCGTCCCATCGCGGCGGCCTCGATGGGGTGGTCGAGGAGCCAGCCGACCGCGCGCGCCGCGTCCTGCGGGTCGGCCGGGGCCACCAGCAGACCCGTGGCACCGTGCTCCACCAGATCGGGTACTCCGTTGACGGCCGTCGCGACGACCGGGCGGGCGGTGGCCAGCGCCTCGGTGAGCGCCCTGCCGAGACCTTCGTACAGCGAGGTGATCACGAAGACGTCCAGACCGGCCACCAGCCGGGCGGCGTCCCGGCGGTGACCGGTGAGCGTCACGTCGACGTCCAGTTCCGAGGCGAGCCGGCGGACGTCCGCCGCCAGTGGTCCGTCGCCGATCATCACGAACGCGGTGCCGGGGCGCTCGGCACGGATCGCGGCCGCCATCCGGACGAAGTCCAGGGGTGCCTTCTGGGTGTCGATCCGGCCGACGGTGCCGATGAGGGACGTCCGGCCCGGTACCGCGAACTCGCGGCGGACCGCTGGCGCGAAGCGCTCCGGGATGTGTCCCAGGTCCACCGCCGACGGCACCACATGGACGCGGCCAGGCGGCGCCAGGCGCTCTTCGACGGCCTGTTGTGCCACCCGTGGGGCGACGGCGAGGAATCCGTGGGTGAAGCGCCGCGTCGCCCGTTCCAGACCGCGGTACGCCAGGCGCCGGGGGCGGGACATGTACGGGTGGAAGCTGAGGCCGTGGAAGGTGTGCACCACCACCGGTGTGCGGCACAGCCGTGCCGCGAGCCGGCCCAGGAATCCGCCCTTGGCCGAGTGGGTGTGCACGACGGTGAACCGCTCCCGGCGGATGAGGCGCACCAGCCGCCACAGCACCAGCAGGTCCGCGGGCGTCAAGGTGTGCCGGAACCCCCGCACCTCGACCGTGTGCAACCCGGCGGCGCGCGCCCGTTCCCAGAGTTCGCCGCCCGGCACTCCGGCGATCCACACCTCGTACCGCCCGGGGTCCATGCCCTCGGCCGACAGCAGGGTGTTCGCGCCGGCTCCCGCCCGGAACCGGGTGATGACATGCAGGACCTTGATGCGGGGAAGCACCGGCGGCCGGGGCAGCTTCGCCGTCGGCGCCACCTGCGAGGGTGCGGCGGGCCAGCGGACGGCCGGGCCGGGCCGGCCGTCCGGTTGGCCGGAGTCGGGGACGAGGGTCCCGTTCCGCATCGCCGATCACCACCGATGGACAAAGGGGTATATTTACGTTGTATACGTACAGCATCACCCCGGATGTGACTCAGGTCAATCAGGTGGTTCAGGTCAAGTGGAGGAACGGCGATGGCCCTGGCCGATCCGGAGACGACCAGGCGGCTGCTGGTGTGCCCACGCTGCCGGTCCGGGCTGACGGACACCACGGGCGGGCTCAACTGCACCGTGTCCACCTGCGCTTACCGCTCTCCCGGAGCTTTCCCCATGGCCGGGCGGTGGCCGGTCCTCGTCGACTTCGAGCGCAGCGTCGTGGACTGCGGGGAGGCGGTGCGAACGGCCGACCGTACGGACACCGCGCGACCGGGACCCGCCGGAGGCGCCGATGCCCTGCCCGCCCTGCTGCGCCGCGTCTTCAAACCGCCCAACCGGATCGCGGCCCAGAACGTGGATCTGCTGCTGCGGAGTCTTCCCGGCCCCGCGCCGACACTGCTCGTCGTCGGTGGCGCCACGGTCGGCAACGGCGTGAACGCGGCCTATCACGATCCGCGGGTCCAGGTGATCGGCTTCGACATCGTCGGCAGCCCGGTGACCCAGTTCATCGCGGACGCCCATCAGATCCCGCTTCCCTCGGCGAGCGTCGACGCGGTGCTGGTGCAGGCCGTTCTGGAACACGTGCTCGATCCGCACCTGGTCGTCGCCGAGATCCACCGGGTACTGAAGGGCGGCGGACTCGTCTACGCGGAGACCCCGTTCCTGCAACAGGTGCACGCCGGCGCCCACGACTTCACGCGCTTCACCGCGAGCGGCCACCGCTACCTCTTCCGGCGGTTCGAGGAACTCGCCGCGGGTCCCGTCGCGGGCCCGGGCACCCAACTGCTGTGGAGCGTCGACCACTTGGTTCGTGGCCTGACCCGCTCCGCCCTCGCGGGCCGCGCGGTGCGGGGGCTGATGTTCTGGCTGCGCGCTCTGGACCGCCTGGTCCCGCCGGAGTACGCGACGGACGACGCTTCGGCCTTGTTCTTCCTGGGGCGCAGGAGCGACCGGGAGCTGACGGCTCAGGAGATTGTCGCGTACTACCGCGGGGCCCAGGTGTCCGCCTGACTCGCCTGACTCCGGATCTGCCCGACCGACGCCGGATCGGCGCGACGCCGGATCGGTGCGACGCCGGATCGGTGCGTCAAAGGCGTCCCGCCACTGGACGTTCCTCCGCGTGTTCCCCGGGGCGGGCCCGGCGGGATGCCTGCTCGGCCCGCACCATGGCGGCGAGTCCCGTACGGATGTCCGTGCCGGGCCGGTACCCGAAGGCGTTCCGCGCCACCGTGATGTCGGCCGCGGTACGTCTGGCGTCGCCGGGCCGCGCGGGCCCCGGCACCACGTTCACCGGTGCGGCCAACTGCCCGAGCAGCGCGATGACCTGATTCATCGTCACCTCGCATCCGCCGCCGAGATTGGCGACGCCGTTCCACGAGGAGAGCGCGGCCCCGCGCATGGCCGTCACCACGTCCCCGACGTAGGTGAAGTCACGGCTCTGGCAGCCGTCCCCGTACAGCGGGAAGGGCCGCCGCGCGCAGGCCGCCGCGACCAGCCGCGAGAAGGCCATGTCGGGCCGCTGCCGGGGGCCGTACACGCTGAACAGCCGCAGGGAGGCGGCCGGGACGCCGAAGACCGTGCGATAGGTCTCGCACAGCTGCTCGGCGGCCAGCTTGGTGACGCCGTACGGCGAGACGGGCCGGGGACACAGCGTCTCCGGCGTCGGATACGCCTCCGCGTCCCCGTAGACCGACGAGCTGGACGCGAAGACGAGCCGGCGCAGTCCGGTGTCCCGTGCCACCTCCAGCACGCGCTGGGTGACCAGGACGTTGCGTTCGAGGTACACAGCGAACTCCGCGCCCCAGGAACCGCGGACGCCTGGCTGGCCCGCGAGGTGGTAGACGGTGTCCGCGGCGGCGAACAGCGGCTCCAGGCGAAGGTCCAGCAGATCGCCCTGCCGGAAGGTGAACCGGTCCCGGTCCAGCAGTCGGGCGAGGTTCCGTCGCTTGCGTGAGGGCTCGTAGAAGTCCGTCATGGCGTCGATGCCGATGACCTCGTCCCCGCAGGACACCAGGTGTTCGCACAGGTGCGAGCCGATGAACCCGGCCGCGCCGGTCACCACGGCACGCATCACGACCCGCCCCCTCGGCTCCCGCGCGGCCCGTTCTCCCGTCGGCCGGGAGAGTCCCACGGCGAGGACAGCACGTACCAGAAGGTCCGGGCGATGAAGCGCACGACGTTCGGCACCGTCGCCCGGCGAAGGAACTCCGCATCCAACGCGGTGCGTTGGGGGACGAGCACCGCCAGGTAGTACTCCTCGGGATCGGGACGGCCTTCGAGCAGCGCCGCGTACACGCGCGAGCGGAGCTGGCACGGTCCGGTGAGCCCCGGGCGATGCCGGAACACCCAGCGGTGTTCGGGCGGGTAGCGGCGGGCGAGGTGCGGGACCTCGGGGCGGGGGCCGACCAGGGTCATGTCGCCGCGCAGTACGTTCCACAACTGCGGCAGCTCGTCCAGGCTGAGCCGGCGCAGCAGCTCCCCCGTGCCGGTCACCCTCGGGTCCGAGCCACCAGTGACCCCGGGACCGGTGCAGCCGTCCCTCATGCTGCGGAACTTGTAGAGGGTGAACTCACGCCCTCCCTCTCCGGTCCGCCGCTGCCGGAACAGCACCGGTCGGCCGCTCATGGTCCTGACCAGCAGCGCCAGCAGCATCAGCAGCGGCGCGAGAAGGAGAAGCAGGGTCAGGGCGAGGGCGATGTCCAGGGTCCGGCGGGGCGGCGTGAGGCGTGCGGTGGTCAGGGGAGGCAGGGGCTGTCGGGGGTTGCGGTCGATGGTGCGCATGGAGGGGGTCCTTGGTCGAGTCCGTCATCCGGGCGGATACGGCAGGTGCGGCGGGGCTGGGGGAAGTCTCGGTGCGAGGTACCGCGGCAGAGGATGCCGCCGTCACTTGGAGGAGCCGACGTTCGAGGACATGCGCAGCGGCCGCGCAGAGCCAGCGCACGTATCCCGCGTATCCGCTGAGAGTGTCCCGGCATTCGGAAAGGCTTCGCCGGAGCATGGCCCTGGCCAGCCTGGCGGCCGGCTCGATCGTCAGGGTCAGGGCCACCAACAGCGAGGCACGGGTACGGGACCAGTGCCGGAACGCGTACCGGGTGCGGCTGCACAGGGAGTGGCGCAGCCGCTCGCCGCCCAGCTGAGCGGAGCTCACCTGCCCGATGTGACGGACCGTTGCCTGATGGAGGTAGTACGAGCACCGGTTCCGCCGCCGGGCCCGCAGCGCGAGATCCGTTTCCTCGAAATAGAGGAAGTAGCGCTCGTCGAAGCCGTCCAGTTCCTCGAAGAGCGAGCGATGCATCAGGAAGAAGGCGCCGATGACCTGGTCAACGGGGCCCGACGTGGTGGTTTCCTCGGGCAGCAGGTGGTGCGGCGGGAAGAGCGCGGGTGCCAGTCGGTCGAGACCGGTCATCTTGCCGAGGAAGATCCGCAGGTTGGGGAACCGCGAACAGGAGATCGCAGGTCCTCCCCTCTCGTCGACCATGTGCGCGCCGCAGATGCCGACTCCTTCCGCGGTTCGGCTGCCGAGAAAGTCCCCGACGACGCGAAGGGTGTCGGGATACAGCTCCGTGTCCGGATTGAGGAAGAGCAGGAAGTCGCTGTGCCCCCGGGCTGCGCCCTGGTTGCAAGCGGCGCCGAAGCCGCGGTTACGGGAATTGCGCACCACGTCGAGCGGGATGTCGGACGTGGCCAGATCGTGCAGCGAGCCATCGGTGGAGGCATTGTCGACGACTACGATCCGCGCCGCCCGAAGCCGGGACCGGTCGGTGCGAACGATCGAGTTCAGGCACTCCCTCAAGTAGCGACCGGTGTTCCAGTTGACGATCACGATGTCGACGGCCGGGACGGTCCGCCCTCTCGGGGTCATGGCGGCACCGGTCCGAGCTCCAGGGCCGCAGCCCACCGGGGCAGCCACGCCTCGTACGAGTACCTCCGGCCGGTGATCTCCCGGGCGGCCCGTCCGAGCCGCTCGCGGGAGGCATCCGGAGCACCGATCAAGCCGAGGACCGCAGTGGTCCAGTCGTCCTCGGTGCGTGCTGCGGGCATACCGAACTGGGAGAGCAGGTCCATGTTGACGCCCGGCGGGCTGGCCACGGCGGGGAGGCCGGCGGCGGCGTACTGGAGCAGTTTGTAACCGCATTTGCCGCGACTGTACGAGGTCGTCGGCAGTGGCATCAGGCCGATGTCCATGGCTGCCAGTGCCGTCCGCTGGCTTTCCGGGCTCCATGCGACCCGGTCGACGAGGGACTCCAGACCGCCGAGAGACGGTGTGGTCGTACCGACGAGGATCAGCCGCGCGCCGGTCCGACGGTGTACCTCCGTGAGCGCTCCGGCGATCAAGGACAGGCATGCCTCGTTGTGAGGTGAGCCGATCCAGCCGAGCCGCGGCGGGTCGTGCAGGGCGTACGAGGTCTTGCGCATGTAGTCCTCCAGGGCCACGCAACTCGGGATCACCACGACGTCGCGGTGGTGCCGGGACGCCCAGTCCGCCAGGACGGCGTTGCCGGCGATGACCCGGTCCGCATGGCGAACGGCCACCCGTGTCTTCCCCGCTTTGGGGGCGACCCGACGGGCGAGACCGCCGCCACCTTGGTCCCATTGCAGAGCGTCGTCGAAGTCGTACACGGCGAATTCCGCGCTTGTCAGCAGCCGGCGCTCCCACCAGCCTCGGCTGAGCGGAGAGGCCTCCCGGTGCAGCAGCAGCCTCCGGGGGCGGGCGTTCGCGATGGCCCCCAGCCGCAGCTCCGCCCTGGCCAGGGACACCGGGCGGCGTACGAGGCGGGCAGGAGCGGCGTCGGGCAGCGACAGGTAACTGCCGACCGTGAAGTCCGTATCTATGCGGTCCAGCCACCCGAAGACACGGACTCGAGAACTCCCGGCCCCCCGGCCGTAGGGGGTGACCGCGCAGTGCTCCATTTGACGATCCATGATTCCGAGTTCCAGCCGTATGCTGATATCGTATGTTTACAGCGTAAATCCACGTTGATCCACATATTGCTCCCTCAGTACCACCACGTCAAGAGCGGCCGAAACGGTCGCACGGAGGAGCCTCCATGGATCTCCACGACTACATCGACGTACTGAGTCGGCGTTGGCGGTTCGTCACCGTCTGCGTCCTGCTCGGGCTGGCGGGGGCCCTCACCGTGACCGCCCTGACGCCACGCACCTACACGGCAACCGCTCAGCTCTTCGTTGCCACCAGCGACGCGGACAGTGACGGCGCGTACCAGGGCGGCCTGTTCACCCAGCAGCGGGTCAAGTCCTACACGCGCATCGTCAGCAGCCCCACGGTCCTCAACGGGGTCATCTCCGAGCTCGGCCTGCACACAACAGCCAGGCAGCTCGCTGAGAACATCAGTGCACAGGCCCCGCTCGACACAACCCTGGTCGACATCCGGGTGGAGGATCCGTCAGCCACCCGGGCGCAGGCCATCGCCGATGAGACCGCCGTCCAGTTCACGAAGTACATCGCCGCCGTCGAGGGGTCTTCGGCAGACGCCCCACCGCTGGTCAAAGCCAGTGTGGTCGGGGGATCCGAACCACCGTCCACGCCGACGAGCCCGCGTCCGGAACTGAACGTGGCCATCGGCCTGCTCACCGGGATCGTCGTGGGCTTCGGGGGCGCAGTGCTGCGCAATTCGTTCGACAGCGCCATCCGCTCGGCGGGCGACATCAGCGCCCACCTGCGCCTCACCACCCTGGGCGCCGTCCCCCCACCCGACCGACGCCGCCCGGCCCCGGGTCACCGCGTCGGCACGACCCGGCGGACGGAGGCGTTGAACCAACTGCGCATCCGTCTTCGCTTCAGGACCGGGAGCAGCGTCCCGAACTCGGTTCTCGTCACCAGCGCGTTGCCCGAAGAAGGGCGTACCCGGACCGCGATCGACCTGGCGACGAGCGTCGCCCGCACCGGGCAGCGCGTCGTCCTCCTTGAGGCGGATCTGCGTCGGCCACACTTCGCCGGGGAACTGGGCCTGCGTGACACCGCCGGTCTGACCGGTGTCCTCACCGGTCAGACCCCGCTGTACGACGCCCTTGAGAACTGGGGGGCCGAGCGGATACGGGTGCTGCCGAGCGGCCCCGCCGCGGCGGATCCGAGCACGCTCCTCTCCTCCCCGGGCATGGCGCAGTTGCTGCGCGTCCTCGAGGCCGACGCGGACCTCGTAGTGGTGGACAGCCCTCCACTGCTGTCCTTCGCCGATGGCGCCGCACTGGCCGCCGTGACGGAGGGCGTGCTCTTCGTCGTCCGGGCCGGGAAGACCCGCCGCGAGGTCGCCCTGCGGGCCCTCGACGCCCTGGCGACGGTTCGCGCACAGGTGCTGGGGGCCGTCCTCACCGGGACGAACGCCGAGGGGTTCGCCGACTGGCAGCCGCCCCGGGGAGAGGAGACGCGCTCCAAGGGGTTTGCGAAGGGGCCGCGCCGGGAGCCGGAGCGGCCGGATCCCGTCCGGATACCTGACCACCGGCCTTCGGCGTCACGTGCCGTTGCCCCCGTCCCGGGCCGGCATCACGAATAGGCGGGACGAGGTATCGGATGACGCAGCATCAGGCGGATATGGCACTGATCATCGGGATCCTGGCCCTGGCATCGCTGATTCCGGTGACGGTGGCACTCCGGCGCGCCCACGCCTTCGGGGACTGGGACCTCACCGCGTCGATGGTCTTCCTGATCGGCGTACTGGCCAATGTGCCAACAGTCATGTACGTGATCCACACGGGCCGACCGGAGCGACTCGACCCGCTGGGTGAGGTGGTGATCGGGTTCCCGCAGTGGGTGAACCGGATCGGGACGGCGGCCAACGGCATCCTGCTCTCGGCGTGCGTCGCGTTCGTCCTCCACCGGCTCCTCTCCGCTCGCGCGCGGATCAATGTCGTGCCTCTCATCGCCTTCGGACTGGTCCTGCTGCTCGCCTTCTCCGACGGTCTCCACGGACAGCAACTCCTCGCGCCCAGACAGCTCACCTTGCTCGCGGCTCTCCTTGCGGCGGCCGTCGCTCGTCCTGGGCGCTCGGCGTTCCTGGGCGGAGCAGCCGTCGTCATGCTCTCCACCGTTCTCGGCGGCATCGAGGCGCTCATCGAGCCGTCCACCGTCATGCGGGAGTGCCGCGCCGACAATCCGTGCGGCCTTCTGGGAGTCCTCTACTCAGGCGTCTTCACCAACGAGAACATCTTCAGCCTGCTGTTGATCGTGGGCATTCCCTTCGTCTGGCTGGGGTTGCGCGGACGCGTCCGTGTCGTGCTGGCGTGCTACGTCGCTTTCGTGGCCGTCGCCACCGGCAGCAGGCTGGCCGGCGTCACCGCTGTCGCGGTCGTGGCCTTCCTGATGCTCCTGCGTCCGAGGCTCCCGGACGAAGTGGGCGAAGGTGATGCCATCACGTCGCCCGGACGAGTCATGCTCGCCGTGCCGATCCTGGGAGTGGTGACCGCCATCGCCATCGCCGCCCCGTTCCGGCAGCTGAAGGCCGACAGTCTTGGAGACCGCGCCGTCATCTGGGAGATAGCCAGGGACGAACTGCGGGAGTCGGCTCTCTTCGGGTTCGGTGGCAAAGCGTGGTCCGGCAAATATCACGCCGGGGAGATTCCGGCCGCCGTCTCACCGTCCCTGCACAATCAATGGATAGACATCCTGTACGCGGGCGGGATCGTCGGCCTCGCCCTCTTCCTCCTGCTGCTGGCTCACCTCCTGGTCGGAGGCGGCGCCCGCGGTTTTCCCATCGCCGCGTGCGTGCTGCTGCCCGTCCTGCTCGCATCGGTCCTGGAACGGCCCTGGTCGTTCGGCTTCAGCAATGCGTTGACCTTCACCCTTGTCGCCGCACTCGTACCTGGGGCCGGCCGTCCAGCAGCCGCTCCAGCGGTTCCAGAGTCCGGTTCCAGTCGAGCCGCCGCGCCTGCTCGTACGCTTCATCGCTGACCTGCTGCCACCATGCCCGGTCGCTCAGCCCGTCGATGACGGACGCGAACGACTCCTCGGTGTAGGGCACGGATCCGCTCAGCAGATCCAGGTGGCGCCGCCAGCCGGGGACGAGGACGGGGAGGCCGTGCGCCAGGTAGTGCAGGTGCTTGGCCGAGAAGCCCTCCCGGCGCAGCAGGTCCCGGGTGCAGGTGATCAGCCCGACCTGGTACTGCCGCAGCACGTCGGGCGACGCGTAACCGCGGTAGTCGAGCCCGAGTCGGGGATCGGGCGGTGGTCCTCCGTAGACGTGGATGTGCGGATACCGTCGGCTCAGCCGTGCCAGCAGCGGAACGTCGATGAACCGCGAGCTGAGCGAACCGAGATAGGCCACCCGTGGTGGATCGGCGAATCGGGACCGCTCCGCCGCCGGGGTGCAACCCCAGTTGAGCTGGAGGAAGTTGCGTCCACTGATCCCGTAATACTCCTTGGCATAGCGGCCATAGGACTCCCAGGAGAAGGACAGATGCTCCATGTCCTCAAGGAAGCGCTTCTCCCGGCCGCGGAACCTCCTGTGCTGCCGACCGGTGAGCCGGCCTTCGTAAAACACCTCGTCCGCCCAGGGATTGGGGCAGTCGTACACCGTCTCGGCCGACGTACCCGTCGTCAGCACACCCGCGTCATAAGGGGTCTCGCAGATGACGAGGTCGTAGTCGTCGAGTTCCAGCTGGTCGGCGAGAATGCGGCGGCGCAGTCTGTGATCGGCCAGCAGCACGTAGTACGACAGATGGCGCCGTCCAAACGACCATCGGCGGGTGAGCAGCTTGGACGCCACGTCGTTGGCGTACAGCGTGAGCCTGGTCGGCCGCAGGGATCCGGGCAGCATTCGCCCGAGGGATCCAGGCGTGCTGGATGCCCTGGCCAGGCAGCCGGTGTCCACCACCCGCACGTCATGACCGCGCTCCCTAAGGAACCGCGCGATCGCCAGGGGTTTGACGCTGTTGGCGTACCCGTCCAACTGGGCGACGATGAGAACGCGCCTGGTCCTGGAGGTACCGGATCCTTGTGCGGTGACGGCGTTCATGGGCTTCCCTCTTCCAATGACACTTCGTCCTTCACTGACACCCCTCCTCCGGGACGCGCTGGTCCGGCGAGCTCCCGCAGGAGCAGGGCCGAGGCCCCGGCGAGGCCGGCGAGTACGGGCAGGCCGGCCAGCAGCAACGGCAGCACGCCGTGCCACTCCAGCCGCAGCACCAGCAGATTCCCCAGGCCTGCCGGAACGGCGGCCAGTACGGTCACGGACAGCCAGTGCCTCGGCAGCCGCCGCTCACCCGGCCCCGTCAGCCGACGGCACAGGACGACGAAGTACCAGGAGCCGGCCAACAGGCCGACCGTGGTCGCCAGGACGACGCCGACGACGCCGAACAGCAGCGTCAGCGGCACGGTGAGGGCCAGGTTCACCACCGTCGCGCACCAGGAGTAGCGCGTCTCGTATCCCGGTCGGCCGATCGCCCGCACGAAACAGGTCCGTACACCGGTGAACGCCACCTGCACCGAGTATCCAGCCAGCAGGACGGCGGCGACGGCACCACTGAGGGCAAGCCCGGGGCCCAGCCACACCTGAACCGCGAGGCCCACCGAGGCAGTCGTCACGACCCCGTAGGTGAGGACCGTCGGCAGCCAGCGGGACTGCAGGACGTGGAACTCCCGCACCGCACCCGCGAGTCCGTGTACGGCGTAGACGTGCGTCATACGGGTCAGCATCGGCGGGAAGGCGTACAACGGGAGGCTGCGCAGGGCCGCGGCCGCCTGGTAACCGGCGGCGTAGATACCGACGTAGCGCACCGGCAGCAGCGCGGCGATCACCAGAGCGTCGATCTCCCCGTTGAGGAAGACCGTGAAGCCGGACAGCTGCATGCGGGTGGCATACCGGACGAAGTCACGGCGTTCGACCCGGCCAGGCAGCAGCGGGCGCCGGAGGCGGATGTGCCGTGCCCCGACGCACAGGCCGCCGACCGTCACCAGCAGATACCTTCCGATGGCCAGCACAGCCAGCAGCGGCAGGTCCGATCCATGGCCGATCAGCGCGATCACGGCCACGCCGTAGGCCAGACACGACGCTCCGCTGACTCCCGCCAGAGCACGGAATCGCCCGTTCGCCTGCAACAGCGCGACGGCGGAGTTGGCGGCCAGGGCCACGGTGAGCAAGGGCCCGAGGGCCATGAGCAGTTGTTCAGCCTCCTGCCGCAGCCGGGGCGGCACACCTACCGCGGAAGTGAGGACCGGGGCGAGCAGCAGGCAAAGGCCGCTCACCAACGCACCCAGCGCGACGAACAGCCCGAGCGATCCGATCACGAGCCGTCCCGTGCCGTCCCGGTCGCCGTGAGCGCCGTGATAGGCGTGGAAGCGGGCCAGTGACGCGCCAACGCCGCCGTCCAGCACGGTGAGCGTGGCCAGGAAGACCAGGATCAGCGACCAGACGCCGAACCGGTCGAGGCCCAGGCGGCTGATGAGGTACGGCGTCAGCGCCAGGTTGGTGAGCAGGGGGGCCGCCTGAGCCAGCGCGCTGAAGCCCACGCCCGAGAACCGACCCTCCGTAGGGTGCCCAGGACTCATCGCGTGCCTCACGTCCCGGTGCCCGGCGGATGCCCCGTCTCGACCCCGTGCCACAGCACCCGCAGCTTCTCGCGGTCCAGGATCAGCGCGTACTGCCCCCGGATCATCTCCGACCGGACGATCGGCGCGGTGGTGAACGACATGTCCGAGGCGTCCAGATGCCGCAGGTCGAGCACCAGGTCGCGAAGATCGCCGTTGGACATCCGGTCGTCCACGCTCACCGTGCGGGTGATCGCGTCGAGCATTGTGTCGGTCGCGAACGGATCGGTGAGGCTGACCTCGTCGCGCACCTCGCCGACCAGGCCGCGCAGGAACTGCTGCTGGCGTTTGATCCGGTCCAGTTCGCCGCCGGGCAGGCCGTGCCGCTGTCGCACGTACGACAGGGCTTCCTCGCCGTTCATGGTGTGGGTGCCGGCCGTGAAGTGCCGCTGCTGCTCAGGGTCGTAGGAGTTCTCGTCGAGCGTGATCGGCACTCCGCCGACGGCGTCCGTGAGGCTGCGGAAGCCGTGCCAGTCGATGACGCCGAAGTGATCGATCCGGACGCCGGTGAGCTGCTCCACCGTTTTGATCAGGAGCGACGGACCGCCCCAGGCGAACGCGGCGTTGACCTTGGCTTCGCCGTGCCCGGGTATGGGCACCCAGCTGTCCCGGGGTATGGACACCGTGTCCGCCGTCTGTTCGTCGGCGCCGAGACGCACCAGCATCAGCGTGTCGCTGCGCTGTACGCCGGGCCTCCACAGATGCTCCGTGGCGTCGCTTCCGGTGGTCGGCTCGCGCGAACGGGTGTCGACCCCGGCCAGCAGAAAGGTGCTGTCCTTGTCTCCCTCGGGCCGCGGCCCCTCCGGAAAGGCGTCCGGGATGCGCGTCACCTGGTCGCCGTAGTGGTTCGTGCCCCACCACACGGCGACGGTGCCGAGGCCCAGCAGGCTGAGCGCGGCGACGAGCGTGAGTACCAGCACCCGGCGCAGGAGCCGGTGGCGCGGCCGGGTTTTCGACCCGGGGCGCTGTCTCGGGGTCCAGTGCGGCCACCTGCGGTGCGTGGACATCAGAAGTCGTCCGGGTAGGGGTCGGCCATGCCGGAGTGCAGGTGCTGTCGGGTCGTCGAGGCGGGGAAACCCGGGAGGAGTTCGGCGAGTACGCGGCGTACCTGGTCGGTGTCGTTGTGCTCTGCCGCGACGTACAGGGCGGGCAGGCGTTCGACGGGCGCGGCCGGGTCCTCCTGGCAGGCGGTGGAGGTCGCGGCGAGGATCCGTGGGTGGGCGGTGGGGGTGTGCCGTTCCTGCGCGGAGAAGAGCGTCTCGTTGAGCTTCTCGCCCGGTCGCAGACCGGTGAAGCGGATGTCCACGTCCGGCACGTTCACGGAGCGGGCGAACTTGCGGACGAGGTCCACGATCCGCACGGGGTCGTTCATGTCCAGCACGAACACCTCACCGCCCTCGGCCATCCGTGCCGCCTCCAGGACCAGCCCGACGGCCTCCTCGACGGTCATGAAGAACCGGGTCACATCAGGGTGGGTGACAGTCACCGGGCAGCCCGTGCCCAGTTGTTCCGCCACGACCGACAGCAGCGAACCCCGGCTGCCCAGCACGTTGCCGAAGCGGACGGCCGCGAAGACGGTGCCGGGCGGGGCGCTGCGCTGGCCGTCGCGCACGATGAGCTCGGCCAGCCGCTTCGTCGCGCCGAGCACCGAGACCGGATCGGCCGCCTTGTCCGTGGAGATCAGCACGAACCGTCTGGTTCCGGCCGCCGCCGCGGCGCGTACGAGGTTCTCGGTCCCCCGCACGTTCGACTTCACGCCCTCGCAGGGGTTCCGTTCGAGGAGGGGGAGGTGTTTGTGCGCGGCGGCGTGGAAGACCACTTCGGGGCGCAGTTCGCGGAATACCTGGTCGATACGGGGACGGTCCCGGATGTCCGAGATCACGATGTCGTCGCTGAGCAGGGCGTCGCCGTACAGCTCCAGTTGCAGCCGGTGCAGGTTCGACTCGTCGTGGTCGAGCAGGAAGAGCCGGCTCGGCCCGAAGGCGCGCACCTGGTGGCAGAGTTCGCTGCCGATCGACCCGCCTGCGCCGGTCACCAGGACCCGTCGCCCGGCGATCGTCGCGCGCGCCTCGGGGCTCACCACGTGCATCTCGGAGCGGCCGATCAGTTCCCGCACGTCCAGCGCGCGCATGTCGTTGCCCACCACGTCGCGGCGGAGCGCCGCGATGAACGACGGCAGATACCGCACGCTCGCTCCCGTGGCCTCGGCCGCCCGCGCCACTGTGCGGAAGCGGTCCGGGCTCAGACCGGGGATGGCCACGACCACCGCCTCGATGCGGTGGGCCAGAGCGACCGCCCGGGTGTCGTCCAGCTCCCCCAGGACGGGCAGGTTCCCGATGACGACGGCACGGTGTTTGGCCGGATCGTCGTCGAGGAAGCCGACCGGGTCGAGCCCGAACTGCGGTGTCCGCGCCAGGTCCCGGGCGAGAGCCTGTCCGGCCTCCCCCGCACCGATCACCAGGGTCCGCAGGGCGGCGGGCCGTTGCCGTACCGGTGTCACGGGACGTTCGGCGCGGGCCGACACGGGGTGGGGCGGGGCGGCGAGCCCGGCCAGCTCCCCGCAGACCCGGTCGACCATCCGCTCGGTGAGGCCCGGGTGCAGGGGCAGGGAGAGCAACTGGGGGAAGAGTGCGTCGGCGCCCGGCAGACCCTCGGGCGGAGTGACCGCGGCGAACTGGAAGTACGGCATGTGGTGCAGGGGGATGAAATGGACCGAGGTGCCGATGCCGTGCTCCGCGAGCCGGTCGATCAGTTCGTCGCGACCGGTCCCGTACGCCTGCGACACCCGCACCACGTAGAGGTGACGCGCGTGCCGCCCGTCGGTGGCGGCGTCGAGCGGTTCGAGGCCGGGAACGGCCTCCAGCGCCGTCGTGAACCGTTCGGCGAGGGCGCGCCGCCGCCGCTGCCAGTCGTCGAGGTGGTGGAGCTGGGCGCGCCCGACGGCGGCCTGGACATCCGTCATGTTGGCCTTCAGGCCCGCCTCCTCGACGGTGTACCGCCAGCCGCCGCCCGGCAGGTTCCGTTGCCACGCGTCGGCGGACATGCCGTGCAGCCTCGCGCGACGGATCCACTCGGCGACCCGCGGGTCGTTCGTGGTCACCATGCCGCCCTCGCCGATGGGCAGGTTCTTGGTGGCGTAGAAGCTGAAACAGGTCGCTCGCGACAGGCTTCCCACCGGCTGGTCCCCCACCGACGTGCCCAGGGCGTGGGCGGCGTCCTCGACCACGCGTGTCAGGGGCAGCCGGGCCGCTTCCGCCAGCTCGGCGACCGGAGCGGGGGCACCGGCGTAGTGCAGGACCATCAGCGCGTGCGGGCAGCCGCACGCCCTGGCCGCCCGGGCGACAGTGACCGGAGTCGGCATCGCGGTGCGCGGATCGACGTCGACCAGCACGGGACGCAGCCCGGCGTGCAGGACCGCCTGGGCCGCGCCGCAGAAGGTCACCGCCGGGACCAGCACCGTCCCGCCGGGCGGCAGCCGCAGGGCGCGCAGCGCGAGTTCGAGGGCCGCCGTGCACGAACTCACCGCGACCGCGTACTCGGCCCCGACGTACGCCGCGAACTCGCTCTCGAATCGCTCGGTCTCGTGGCCGGTGGTCACCCAGCCCGAGGCGAGCACCCGCTGCGCCGCCCGCCTGGCCTCCGGGCTGATCCTCGGCACGGCGAACGGCACGTCGGGTTCCACCGTGCGCCCCGCGGTGACGGCGTCCGTACGGGGGACGCCGTTGAGGGCGGGCCGGTGGTGATCGACCGGCTTCTGCCGGGGTCGCAGCCGGTGGACTGTCATCTCGTGCTCCCCGGTTCTGGTTCTCTCGGGCCGGGTCTCTGGGGGCAGGTGGAGCTCGGACACAGGTCCGAATGGCGTATATTTACGTCGTATACGTACACATTGCCCCCGTGGATGCATAGAGTCAACACGAGCGGGACGGCGTGCGGGCTGCCGATCACCTGGAGGCAAGGCATGGCCAAGGAGCAGGCGAGGGCACGGGGCAAGGACGAAGGAGCCGGAGCCGGTCCGGCGCGCCGCGCCAGCGACCGTGGCCGCTACGGCCGACTGAGCCGGGAACGCGTACTGGCCAGCGCCCTCGATCTGGTGGACCGGGAAGGCCTCTCCGCGCTGAGCATGCGCCGACTGGGCGCCGAGCTCGGTGTGGAGGCGATGGCGCTCTACCGGTACGCGGCGAGCAAGGACGCTCTCCTGGACGGCCTGGTCGAAGCCCTGCACCTCGAACTGGAGGAGGGGCTGGCCAGTCCCGGTCCCGGCCTCTCGACGAAGGCGGCGACGGCAGCGGCAGTCGAGGCCGAGATCGCGGCCGAGGCTCCGGAGTGGCGTGCCGAACTCCACCGGATCGCGCGGGCCACGTACGAGGTCTGCCTAACCCATCCCCAGGTGGTGCCGCTGCTCGCCACGCGCATGCTGGCGGTGCCGCTGGCCCAGCGGCCGCTCGCAGTCCTGCGGCACCACGAGCGGGTGCTCGCCCTGCTCCAGGGGGCGGCCGGACTCGGCGATGCCCGTTCCGCCGCCGTCTTCCGCGCCTTCACCGGCTGGGTCCTCGGCTATGTGTCGGTCGAACTGCAGGCCATGGTGGACAGCCCGGAGGAATCGGATCCCGCGTTCCGCCTGGGGCTGCACCGCATGCCGCCCCTGGAGCTGCCCAGGCTCCGGGAGGCCGCCGCCGGCCTCGCCGAGCGGGGCGGACCGGAGGGCCTGGCCGCCGGTCTCGACGCCTTGCTCGACCGTTTCACCCGCCCACAGGAGTAGGCCGCGCGCCACGGCTTCGACGCCGCAGGCGCCCGGCCCCTCATGACCGTGGCCGACATCCTCTACAACAAGGGCCGGCCGCTGCGCACCAAGCAGGGCCGCGCCTGGTTGTACGTACCGGCACGCAGTCGCGAGGCCCCTTGACTGAGTCCCGAGCACTGAGCCCGCCTCTTTCCGGGAGCCTGAACCAAGTTATTGCACGCCTTTTGCATCTACACAATGCACGCAAGGGAGGATGGATCACGACGTCAGGCACCACTTGACCAAGGATCCCCCGTGACCGTTGCGACCCAGTCCGAGCCAGGTCTTGTGCGGCGTATTCGCGGAGCGCTCACTCCGCGCGAATGGGCCCGGGCGGGCGGGCTGGTCTCGGCGATCCTGGCCCTGCACGTCATCGGCTGGGGCACACTGCTGCTCGTCGTCGTGCCCCGGCACTTCGAACTCGGCGGCGGGCAGGGAGCGTTCGGCATCGGGCTCGGCGTCACCGCGTACGTGCTCGGGATGCGGCACGCCTTCGACGCCGACCACATCGCCGCGATCGACAACACCACCCGCAAGCTCATCTCCGACGGTCAACGCCCGCTCTCCGTCGGCTTCTTCTTCTCCCTCGGGCACTCCACGGTCGTCTTCCTGCTCGCCCTGCTCTTCGCCCTGGGCGTGCGTTCGCTGGCCGGCCCGGTGCGGGACGACGGCTCGGGGCTGCACGACACGCTCGGCCTCGTCGGCACGTCGGTCTCCGGCGTCTTCCTCTACCTCATCGCGGCCTTCAACCTCGTGGCTCTGGTGGGCATCCTCCGAGTCTTCGGCCGGATGCGCTCGGGCCGGCACAGCGAGGCGGAGCTGGAGGCCCGACTCGCCTCCGGTGGCGGGGTGATGACACGCATCCTCGGCCGCGCCACCCGTGCCGTCGGCAAGCCCTGGCACATGTACCCGCTCGGCTTCCTCTTCGGTCTCGGCTTCGACACCGCCACCGAGGTCTCCCTGCTCTTCCTCGCGGCGGGCGCGGCAGGCGCGGGCATCCCCTGGTACGCCATCCTGTGCCTGCCGGTGCTGTTCGCGGCCGGGATGAGCCTGCTCGACACCATCGACGGCTCGTTCATGAACTTCGCGTACTCCTGGGCCTTCTCCAACCCGGTCCGCAAGGTCTTCTACAACATCACCATCACGGGTCTGTCGGTCGCCGCCGCGCTCATCATCGGCACCGTGGAACTACTGTCGATCGCCGCGGAGAAACTCGCCCTGCACGGCGCCTTCTGGAACTGGATCAGCGGCATCGACCTCAACACCGTCGGCTACGCCGTCGTCGCCCTGTTCGTGGTGACCTGGGTCGCCGCGCTGCTCGTCTGGCGCTACGGCCGCATCGAGGAGAAGTGGACCCCTGTCGCACGGCCGGCGGAGGACTGACCGGCCCGGCAGGGTGGTGACTTCGGCTCCCTTCGGACCGTCCCAGTCCAGAAGACCGCCCCGATGCCCTGGTCGAGCCGGCCGACGAGTTGGGTGGCCGGCGTCGCCAAACCCCGTTGAGACGCTGCCGCTGGTCGGGGAGAGTCTGTGGTCATGGAGTTCTTCTGTTACCACCGCGATCGGCCCGGCTCCGTCAAAATGCGCGATGAGCTGCTGGAGGACCACTGGTCCTACATGGACCGGTACGCGACGGAGATGATCGCTCGCGGCCCGACGTTCGCCGCTGACGGCGATACGCCCACCGGCAGCGTGCACATCGTCGACCTGCCGGATCCTGCCGCCGCCCGCGCGTTCGCCTTCGACGAGCCCAACTACCAGGCGGGCGTGTACCGGGACGTACTGCTGCGCCGGTGGCGCAACCTGCTGGGGCGCACCATGTGGGATTTCCCCGGCGGCGGGACCGCCGGCAACCGATACCTGGTGCTCGGCCTCGGTTCGGGACCGGCCGCCGACCTCACCGTGCCTTCCGACCTGGATGAACTGATCGCGTACGGACCCCTGTTGTCCGACGACGGCGCCACCTGGCTGGGTACGGCGGTGCTGCTCCGGGCCCCTGACCCGGACACGGCACGCGCCGTTCTGACACCGGACGGGTACGCCGACATCGAGGTGCACGACTGGCAGTTCGGCGGGCGGTCGTAACACTCCTCGGTCAGGTTGCGGGCCCACACCACCAGCACCTGCGCGAGGTCGCCGGGGAGGCGCGGCCGGAGCCGCTCAGAGTCGGCCGTGCTCCCGGAGGATGTGCAGGGCGCCGAGGGTGACGATGCCACGCCACGCGGCGCTCTGCGCCGGCATCCAGTGGAGGAAGTCGAAGTCCCAGCCGCCGTCGTCCAGTTGCTCGCTCTCGAGCCGGTCGAGATCGGCATCGATCTGGGCGGGCGTGAAGAGTGCCCGGCTCGGGGTGTCCGGCCGCGGCGAGAGCGCGAGCGGCTTGACGTGCTCGCCCTCGATGCCGCCCGGGATCGGAACCGTGCCGTCGGGGCGGATCAACGGACGGAGCCGGTCGACGGCCGCGGCGGCACGGTCCGGGTCGGGTACCGCGTCGAGGAACTGCAGGCCGAACACCACGGAGTAGCCGCCGGCCCCCTTCTGGGACTCGAGCTCCTGCCAGCTCCAGGCCGTCGCGACGTCGAGCCACGGGTGCTCGACACCCAGCTGGTGCAGCCGGCCGGCGAGGGCGAAGGTCAGGAAGCCGGACTCGTCGCGCGGCTCCATCCAGGGGGTATGCGGGTGGCCGAGCGCCGAAGGCAGCACCTGTGGGACACCGCCGTCGGGGCGGGCGATCGCGGCGACCCAGTCGGCAGTCGCAGTGACCATCGGGTCATCGGTGGCGCCGCTCTCGGCCAGGACGTCGAGTGCGCTGAGGGCCGCCGAGGGCTGACTGCCCGGGCAGCACACATCGGGCTCAAGGGCGTGGCCGAAGCCGCCGTCGGGATTCCGATAGGCCCGCAGCGCGGTGAGCACCGGCTCGACCGGTGCGCCGTCCAGGAACACCTCAAGGCGGCGTCGCTCCAGCAGACGGGCCGTACCTTCCATGAACTGCCGCGCCGAGTCGATGCGGGACTCGGCAGTCGTTCCAGCTGCGGCTTCGGTGGTGGATTCGGTGGTGGTTTGGATGGTCGTTCGCCTAGTCATGCCATCGACACTAGGCAGCGGTCAGCCGGACGTCTTCCAGGAATCGGACAGGCGTGACCCCCGTCAGACGATGAACCTCGTCCGTCATGTGGGCCTGGCCCGCATAGCCCGCCGCGAGCGCCCGGTCGGCCAGCGACATCGTGGGGGACTCGCCGGCCCGGACGAGTCGGCGGAGCCGGGCGACGCGGGCGAGCGTCTTCGGGGCGTACCCGACCGCGGCGGTCACCCGCCGGTGGAGCTGCCGCTCGCTCACTCCGAGCTCGGCGGCGAGAGCGGCCACCCGGATCTCGTGGGCCGCCAGCCGGCGGGCCGCCGCGGCGGCCAGTGGATCGGGGGCGGCCCGGCGGTGGAGTACGGCCCCGGCCAGCAGGCGCAGACGTTCGGCGGTGTCGCCGGCCATGGCCACCTGCTCGCTCAGTGCCCCGGCTGCCGGCCACACCTCGGTGAGCGGGACCCGGAGGTCACGGACGGCTGAGGCCGGCAGCCCCAGTACGTTGCCCGCGGCGCCCTGCCGCAGGCGTACGCCGCAGGTCGACGCGCCGGTCGGCTCCCACAGCACCGGGCCGGTGTCGGCGCCGACGACGAGCGGCGGGCCCGCGCCCAGCCAGACCAGGTCCACGCAGCCGTCCGGGATCACCCGTTCCGTCCCGTCCACGAGCGTGTCGTTACGCCAAAGACAGGCGACCACGGGAAGCAGGCCGGTCGGCGTGCGGAACTCGCGGTAGGTCACGTCAACAACGATAGAACTCCAACGCCCGCGACGGGGGCGGGGACGGGGACGAAAGCACCTCTCCCCCGAGCGGTGTGCGGCCGATGGCTACGGTCCGCAGAACGGGGTACGCGGACCGTCGGCCGTCCACGTACCCGGGAGCGGACGCGCCCGGCCGGAGGGCCACCTGAACCCGCGGGCACCCCCGGCCGCGGGAACCGGCGACACTCTACGGTCGTCTACTAATTTACTTAGCTACATCTCGCTCAGCTACATCTCGGATCGGAATGGAGGATGACTGTGCTGGACAGCCGACGGGGGCACCTGGACGATGCCCGGCAAAGGCCTCGGCGCAGGCGGCTCGGATTCGCCGCGCTCGCCCTGGCCGGAGTCGTGACGCTGGCCGCCTGCAGTCAGGACGGCGGTGACGCCTCGAAGGAGTCGCCGGGAGCCGACTCGGGCAAGAACCGGCCGGCCACCGTCACGGTTTCTCCCGCCACGGACGGCAAGGACGTCATACCCGGTGAGCCGCTCACGGTGAAGCCGGACGACGGAAAGCTGACGTCGGTCACGGTCACCACCCGCAACGGCGAGGCACTCGACGGCTCACTGTCCTCCGACGGCACCTCTTGGACCTCGTCCGACTCCACCGGATACGGCACCACCTACACGCTCAAGGCCCAACTCGCCGACTCCGACGGCAAGAAGAAGGCGAGCACCAGCACCTTCACGACGCTGAGCAAGGACAAGATCTTCGTCGGCACCTACAACGTCGACAAGGGTGACACCGTCGGCGTCGCCCTCCCGGTGTCGATCGTCTTCAACAAGCCGATCCGCGACAAGGCGGCGGTGGAGCGCAAGCTCGGCGTCACCTCTTCGCCGGCCGTGGAGGGCGCGTGGCACTGGATGAAGGACCGGGACGGCAAGGACCGGGTCGACTACCGGCCCAAGGAGTACTGGAAGCCCGGTACCGAGGTGAAGCTGCGGATGGACCTGGTCGGACTGAAGAACGGCGACCTGGTCGGCACGCAGAAGCGCGAGATCGACTTCACCGTCGGCAAGTCGGTCGTCAGCACGGTGGACGTGACCAAGAAGACGATGACCGTGGCCGAGAACGGCAAGGTCCTCAGGACCCTCCCGGTCTCCACGGGCAAGAAGGGGTTCGAGACGTGGAACGGCACCATGGTGGTGCTCAGCAAGGTCCCGACGATCCGGATGAACTCGGACACGGTCGGCATCTTCGGTGAGGAGGCGTATGACCTGGGGTCCGTCAAGTGGGACGTCCAGCTCACCCCTTCGGGCACCTTCGCCCACGCCGCCCCGTGGAACGAGGGCAACTTCGGCAGGGTCAACTCCAGCCACGGCTGCATCGGTCTGAGTACCGCCGACGCCAAGTGGTTCTACGACCGCGTCGACTACGGGGACCCTGTGACGGTCGTCAAGTCCACGGACACCGTGCAGGTGAACAACGGCTACGGCGCCTGGAACGTCGGCTGGGAGGAATGGGAGAAGGGCAGCGCGCTCTCCTGACGTCCTTACGTTGACGGCTGAACTGCCGGGCCCCGCTGGGCGAGTGCCGGCCCGAAGGCCGGCGGGATGCGTCGGCCGCGCGGCCGGTCAGGCCACCATCATCAGCAGCATCGCGGACATGGCCCCGCCCATGCCGATGTGCGCCGCCAGGGCCGCGTCCGGCGCGGCACCGGGCCGGCGACGCCGGCCGTGGCCACCGGCGCCCGCGGCGGCGCCGCGACCGCGGACCGTCCGGGCCCTGTCCCACACGGAGATGGTCAGCGAAGCCAGGAAGACGACCACGGTGTCAGGCATGGCGAGCAGCCAACGGGCCCACGACCTGCGCCGACCGCCCTCACGGCGTGCCACGAAGGCGGCCCGGTGGGTACCGCGGACCCGGGCCCACACGGATGCACCGATCGACAGCAGGAAGTAGACGGCGAGCGCCCCACCGACGAAGCGCCACACGGAGGTGGAGTCAGAGGCGGCCGACGTGGCACCGCCGGCAGTGGTCGTACCGGGCATGGCCATCCCTTCCCTCCCTCCCATGCCCTCCATGCCGTGCGTGTTCTCCATCCCCGGCATGCTCTCCATTCCGGGCATCGCGCCCGTCTCCGTACCTGCCGCCGCGTTCTCCATGCCGGCCATGTGCTCCATTCCCGGCATGTCCGCCATGGAGGTTCCCAGGGCGAGGACCGGTCCGGACGACGTGCTCGTCATGGCCAGCGTCATGATCACCATTCCGAAGCTGCCGATGATGAGGTGCGTCCAGCGGCGGCCATGGCCCCACCCCGAGCCCTTTGTGTGACGTACCGCCATCACCACGCCCCCCAGGCCGAGAAGGGCGAACGCCACTGCCCACCACATGCCGTGACCGGCGTACCAGGCCGCGGTCGCGGGCAGCGCCATGGCCGCCATGCACACGCCCATCAGGAGATCGCCGCCCGCGGCGAACCTCGCCCCGCCTCTGGTGGTCACCACCCGAACCATGCTGACGGCGGCCACCAGGGCCGCGATCAGTGCCACGGACCAGCTCAGAGACAGGCTTCCCATCGTCACCCTCCGCATCGGCCGACCGGCGAGCGGGGGTCGGCCGAACGCCGGCTCGCGGTACGGCAGTCGCCGACCCTTCCGACGATCAACTACTGATGCCCTTAGTACGAAGCGGAGTTGGTGACCGTTCACGGGACAGGTGGGATTTCAGCGGCGGTAGCGGTTTCATCGTGGAGCCGCAGAACCGCAGAACCGCGGCCGGTGCCGGTCACTCGCCTTTCAACGCGAGTGGCAGGGAGCTGATCCCGCTGAGGAAGTTGGAGTAGACCGGCCGCGCCGGGCCCGTCTGCTCCATCTCCGCCACCAGGTCGCGCAGTCCGGTCAGTACGGCCCCGATCTCCGCCCGGGCCAGGTAGGCGCCGAGGCAGAAGTGCGGGCCGTAGGCGAAGGTGATGTGCTTGTTGGGGGTCCGGTCCAGGCGCAGCCGGTCAGGGGCGTCGAACACCCGCTCGTCGCGGTTGGCGGAGGCGTTCCACACCGTGACGATGTCCCCGGCCTTGACCGGCCGGTCGCCGACCTCGGTGTCGGTGGTCGCGGTGCGTCCCGAGTGCAGGGCGGGGGTCGTCCAGCGCAGCATCTCCTCGACGGCGGTGTCGATTCCGGCCTCGCCCCCTTTGAGCGCCCGCCACTGATCGGGATGGTCCAGGAGGGCGAGGGCGGCGCCGATCATGGAGAGCCGGGCCGTCTCGTCCCCGCCGAGGATGAGGCTGTAGCAGTTGAGCATGATCTCGTCGTCGTCCAGCGGCAGTCCGTCCACCCGGCTGCCCGCCAGCAGTGCGATGACGTCCGCGTGGCCGCTGTCGCGCCGGTCGCGGGCGAGGTTGGCGAAGTAGAGCAGGATCTCGCTCTTGGCGATCCACGTGTCGGCCGCCGTACTGTCCGCGTCGTGCGAGCCCAGCGCCGAGGAGGTCAGGCCGAGGACGTACGCCCGGTCCCGCTCGGGCACGCCGAGCAGGTCGCAGATGGCGCCGAGCGGGATGCCCGCCGCCACGTCCGCGGCGAAGTCGCAGGAGCCCTTCTCGATCGCGTCCCCCAGCAGCCGCCGGACCGTGCGCCCCACACTGGCGACGATCGGCTCCAGGGCGCGCGGCGAGAACGCGGACAGCAGCACGCGGCGCACCCCGGCGTGCCGCGCCCCGTCGGTGATCGCGAGCATGCGGCCGGCCGCGGAGTCACCCCCCGCGAGCAGGGTCTCCAGTACGTTGCCGCCTTCGGAGGTGAAGCGGGTGCTGTCGCGGTACACGGAGGTGACGTCGGCATGCCGGGTCACCACCCAGAAGCCCGGGGCGGAGCCGCTCGGCGGGTTCCAGTGGACCGGCTCGTACTCCCTCAAGCGGCGCCACACGGCGGACAGGTCGCTTTCGGCGTGCAGCCGTGGATCGGCCAGGTTCAACGTGTCGAGCTCTTCCGGAGCGATCGTCCGCCGTGTGGTGGTCATTCCGTTTCCTCTCATCACTCCTGTTCCCTCTCGTTCCCTCTCGTCGCTCCTGACGGCTCCGCTACTCGCCCATGGCCCGGATCAGACTCTTGGGACGCATGTCGGTCCAGTGCGCGTCCACGTAGTCCACGCAGGCCTGGCGGCTCGCGCGGCCGTGCACGACGGTCCAACCGGCCGGCACCTCGGCGAAGGCGGGCCACAGCGAGTGCTGGCCCTCCTCGTTCACCAGGACCAGGTGCTCAAGGGTGTCGTCGTCGAACGGGTTGGTCGTCATGCGGGGTTCCTCCTGGGGAGTGGGGAGTTGGTTGAGCTAAGGCGTTGGTTGAGCAGGGGGCCGATCCGGTCCAGTGGTCCGGGGCGGGTCAACTCGCCGTGGGTGCAGGGGATGTCGTGGTTGTCGACGCGGCCCTCGACGTACGGCCGCCAGGAGCGGTACCGGTCGGGGCGCGCGTCCGGATCCTGTGCGGCGGTGAAGAACAGCAGGTCGCCCCGGTACGAGGTGGGGGCGAACTCCTCCAGCAGGCGCCGGTTGTTCGCCGTCACCTCGACCAGGGCAGCGAGTTCGGCGTCGTCGAGGCTGCCCGGCAGGTCGGGCACGCGGCGGACCAGTTCCGCGAACCGGGCGTCGGTCAGCTCGTCCGGCTCCTCCGTCCCGTCCTCCGGTGGCATCTGGCGCCCCAGGATGGTGAGGAGGCCGCGCAGCACCGCCGAGCGGTCGGAGGGACGGGGGCCCTGGCTCGTCCACGCCCCAGGGAACGAGTCGAGCATGGCGAGCAGCGCGACCTGCTCCCCCGCCGCCTGAAGTGTCACGGCGACACCGTGGGCGACGATGCCGCCCATGGAGTAGCCCAGCAGGTGGTACGGGCCCTCGGGTTGGACCTCGCGGATCCGGGCCGTGTGCTCGGCGACCGCCTCTGTGAGGCTGCCCGCCCGCCGCTGTCCCGGGACCAGACCGCGGGACTGCAGTCCGTACAGCGGGCGGTCGGCGTCGAGGTGACGGGTCAGTCCGGCGAAGCCCCAGGCCAGCCCGGAGGCAGGCGGGAGGCAGAACAGCGGCTCGCGGTCGCCGCGGGTGCGCAGCGGGAGCAGGGCGTCCAGGGCGGTCGTGCCGGAGCCCGCGGCCGCCCCGGAACCCGCCACACCCGCACCCGCACCCGCACCCGTCATTCCGGCATCCGCCGCACCGGCACTCGTCACTCCGACGTCGGTCAGCCGCCGCGCCAACCCCGCCACCGTCGGCGTCTCGAAGACCGCCCGCACGGGCAGTCCGGCGCCGAGTTCCGTGCGGATCCGGGCGGTCAGCCGAGGGACCAGCAGGGAGTGCCCGCCGAGGTCGAAGAAGCTGTCGTGGACGCCGACCCGGAGCGGGTCGAGACCGAGGAGGTCGGCGACGACCGCCCGCAGCTTCTCCTCCCGCTCCGTGCGCGGGGCGCTCCGCGTCGGAGCCGGTGAACCGGGTGCGGGCAGGGCTTTGCGGTCCAGTTTGCCGCTGGCGGTGAGCGGAAGGCCATCGAGGACGACGACCGCCGAGGGGACCATGTGGGCGGGCAGCGCGCGGGCCAGGTGTTCGCGCAGTACAGAAGCCTCTATTGGAGCCTCTGTCGGAGCCCCGCTCGGCTCCGAGGCCTCTGCTGTCGTCCAAGCCTCTGCTGTTGCCAAAGCCTCTGTTGTCGCCGCGGCCGTGGGTACGGCATAGGCGACCAGCTGCTTGTCGCCGCGCCGGTCCTCGCGTACGGCGGCCGCCGCCTTGGACACGGCCGGGTGTGCCGCCAACACGGCCTCGATCTCGCCGAGTTCGACGCGGAAACCGCGGATCTTCACCTGGTGGTCGGCCCGGCCGAGGAAGCGCGGCTGTCCGTCGGGGCCGCGTACCGCCAGGTCGCCCGTCCGGTACATCCGCTCCCCGGGCCCGCCGAACGGGTCGGCGACGAACCGCTGCCCGGTCGGGCCGGGGCGGCCCAGATAGCCGCGGGCCGGTCCGCCGCCCGCCAGGTACACCTCCCCGGCCACACCGTCGGGCACGGGTCGCAGTGCCTGGTCGAGGAGGCGGAGCCGGTTGCGGGCCAGCGGCCGGCCGAGGGGCGGCGGGCCGTCCTTGCGATACGAGTCGACGTCGGACTGCCAGGCGGTCGCGTAGATGGTCGCCTCGGTGGGCCCGTAGAAGTTGATGATCCGCGCTCCGGGGAAGGCGGCTTCGATGTCGGCGAGGAGCGTTTCGGGAATGGGTTCGCCGCCCAGCGCGACGACGCCGGGAGAGATGTCCGGGTGGTCGGCGACGACCGTGGCCATGACCGAGGGCACGCCGCTGATCAGGCTCGCGTCCCAGTCGTCGCGGTCCTCCGCGGTGAGTGCCAGCAGGTTCTCGACGATCTCGACGCGGCCGCCGCACAGCAGCGGCGCGAAGAGCTCGAACACGGACACGTCGAAGTTGAGCGAGGTGGAGAACAGCACCTTGGCCAGCCGCTCGGGGCCGAGCGCGTGGTGCGTCCACGCCACGAACTCGACGGCGCCCCGGTGGGTGGTCAGCACGCCCTTGGGCAGCCCGGTCGAGCCGGAGGTGTAGGTGATGTATGCGAGATTGGCCGGTGCAAAGAGGCGGGCAGGCACCGTTTCTTGATTGTCCGTCAGGTCGGTGTCGTCGAGAGCGAGCACCGGCGTTCCCTCGGGCAGCACCCCGGCCGTGTCGGCGGTGGCCAGGACGGCGACCGGACGGGCGTCGTCGACGATGTACGCGAGGCGGTCCGGCGGATAGGCGGGGTCCAGCGGAAGGTAGGCGGCGCCGGACTTCAGGACGCCCAGGACGGCGGTGACCAGTTCCGCCGTGCGCGGCAGTGCGATGCCCACGACACGCTCGGGTCCGGCTCCGAATGCGCGAAGCCGCCTCGCCAACTGCTCGGCCCTGGCGTCCAGTTCGCGGTAGGTCAGCGTGACGCCGTGGTCCAGTACGGCCTCGGCGTCCGGGGTGGCTTCGACCTGGGCCGTCCACAGGTCGGTGAGCGTACGGGTCGCCTGGGCGGGTTCGACGGCCGGGTCGTGGCGGAGATGCTCGTCGCGGGGCGCGAGTCCGACGCGGCCGAGCGGGAGTTCCGGATCGGCGGCCATGGTCTCCAGGACTCGTACGAGACGGTCGAGCGTGGCGTGCGCCCAGTCGGCGTCGAAGAGGTCGGGCCGGTAGGCCAGCCGGAAGCGCGGCCGGGGGCCGGGGAGTGCCACCAGGGTCACGGGGTAGTGGGTCGCGTCGCGCCCGCCCGTACCGACGACCCGCAGACCGGCACGGGACTCCGGGTCCCCTTGGTCCGTCGGGTAGTTCTCGAAGACGACGAGCGTGTCGAAGAGTTCGGGGACGCCGGCCGCCCGCTGGATGTCGGCGAGGCCGAGGTGGTGGTGGTCGAGCAGGCGGACGTACCCCTCCTGGACCCGGCGGAGCAGGCCGCTCAGAGGTTCATCGGGGCGCAGTTGGACGCGGGTGGGGATGGTGTTGATGAACAGGCCGACCATCGACTCGACGCCGGGCAGTTCGGCCGGGCGGCCGGAGACGGTGGCGCCGAAGACCACGTCGTCGTGCCCTGTCATGCGGCTGAGCAGGATCGCCCAGGCGCTCTGGACGAGGGTGTTCACGGTGACGCCGAGATCCCGGGCGAGTCCGGTGAGGGCCGTGCCGGTTTCCGTCGGCAGTTCGGTGCGGGCCTGCGCGAGGTCGCCCGAACTCCGGCCGCCGTCCGGGGCGTTCGGGGCCAGCCGGGTCGGTTCCGCGGCTCCGTCCAGCGCGTCCCGCCAGGCTGCCCGGGCGGCGGTGCGGTCCCGGCGGCCCAGCCACTCCAGGAAGTCCCGGTAGGGCGGGGCGGGCGGCAGCTCGGCCGATTCGCCGCCAGGCCCACCAGTTCCACCGGTCCCGTACAGGGCGAGGAGTTCGCGCAGGAGGACGGAGACCGACCAGCCGTCGAGCAGGATGTGGTGGTGGGTGACGAGCAGCCGGTGCCGCCGCTCGCCCGTGCGGGCCAGTGTGCACCGGATCAGCGGCGGGGTGGCCGGGTCGAACCCGCGGCCCAGGTCCTCGTCCAGCAGGCGGGCCCACTCCAGCTCGGTGCCGGTGCCCGCGCCGGTCAGGTCGGTCTCGGTCCACGGCAGCGTGGCCCGGCGCGGGACGACCTGCACCGGCCGGCCGCCGCGGCTGCGCCGGAAGGCCGCGCGGAGGCTGGGGTGGCGGTCCAGCAGGGTCTGGACGGCGGCACGCAGCCGGGCGGCGTCCAGGGGTCCTTCGAGTTCGAAGACCAGTTGGACGAGATAGATGTCCTGGGCGTCCTGCTCGTGCTCGTACAGGGCGTGGAAGAGCAGGCCCTCCTGGAGCGGGGTCAGGGGCAGTACGTCGACCGGCGCGGGCTGGGTCGTCATGGGATTCTCACCGTCTCTTTCAGCGTGTGCCGGGCCGTGCTAGCCATCGAGGCCCGCGGTGAGTTCGTCGAGTTCGTCCTGGGAGAGTGCGAGGGGCTCCGCCTCGCCTGCTGAAGAGCGGCCGGCCCGGGAGGTGAGGGCGGCCAGCGCGGCGAACCACGCGTCCGCCAGAGCGCGTACCTCCGTCTCGGTCAGTACGCCGTCGGGCCACGACCAGTCGGCCACCAGCCGGGGTCCGGTGTCGGAGTCGTGGACGACCGCGTTGAGGTCGAGCACGTGGGCGGCGGCGAGACCGGGGTCGGACCCGCTGCCGAGGGCCGACGACTCGGGGGCGAAGGTCCAGGGCGAGGTGTCGGTGGCGGCCGGGGCGGCGAACCGGCCCAGGTAGTTGAAGCCGAGTTCGGGGGCGGGCGGCTCGGCCAGGCCGGGTGCCGTGTCGGGGTTGAGGTGGCGCAGCAGGCCGTGGCCGATGCCGTGGTCCGGCAGTGCGCGCAGCCGTTCGTCGACGCGCCGGGCCGCGGTCTCGGCGGCGGGTCCGGCGGCCAGCGCGTCGGGCAGGTCGAGGCCTGCCAGGTCGAGGTGGACCGGGTAGAGCGAGGTGAACCAGCCGACCGTGCGGGACAGGTCGAGCCCGGTCGTCAGTTCCTCGCGGCCGTGCCCCTCGACGTCGACGAGGACGTGCGGTGAGCCCTGCCGGTCGGCGACGGCCAGGGCGAGGCCGGCGAGCAGGACGCCCTGTGTGCCGGTGCCGAAGGCGGACGGGACGGTGGTGAGCAGCGGGCCGGTCGCCTCGGGCGGCAGCGTGCGGCGGAGCGAGCGGGTGGTGGCGGCGGTGTCCCGGTCGGGGTCGAGCGGGCGGGCGCCCAGTGGTGTGCGCGGGGCGGCGAGCATACGGCGCCACAGTTCGGCCTCGCCGACGCGTGCGGGCCTGCGGGCCTCCTCGCCGAGCAGCCCGGACCAGCGGCGGAACGACGTGCCGACCGGCGGGAATTTCGGCGTACGGCCCTGTGCGACCGCCGCCCACGCCGTCGCCAGGTCGGGCACGAGGATTCGCCAGGACACGCCGTCCACGGACAGGTGGTGGACGACGAGCAGCAGGCGCCCGGTGCGGTCAGGACCGGCGTCGAACCACACGGCGCGCACCATCGCTCCGGTGGCCGGGTCGAGCAGCCCCAGCACTCGGTCGAACTCCTCGGCCACGGCTCGGTGTTGGTCGTGCGTCCCGGCGATGTCCCGGCGGTCGAGCAGGTCGGCGGCGCGCACTCGGCCCACCGGGGCGACGTCGAGTTCCAGGGAGGGGGTGAGCCGGGCGCGGAGCATGTCGTGGTGGTCGACGAGGGCTTGCAGGGCCTTGGTCAGGTGCGGCAGTCCGGCACCCGCCGGGACCGTCAGAAGGACGGACTGGCTGAGCCGGTCGACCGGTCCGCCGCGTTCCAGCAGCCATCGCATCACGGGGGTGAGGGGCAGCGGGCCGACTCCGTCGTCCGTGGTGCCTGCCGCTCCCACCGTGCCTCGGGCCACCGCTGCCAGGCCGGCCACCGTCTGGTGCTCGAACACGTCCCGGGGGCTGATCACCACTCCGGCCTCCGCCGCGCGGCTCACCAGCCGGATCGACGAGATGCTGTCCCCGCCGAGTGCGAAGAAGCCCTGGTCGAGGGGGACTTCGGGGAGCTTCAGGAGGTCACGGAAGAGGTCGGCGAGGACCTGTTCGGCTGGAGTGGCAGGGGTGGCGGGGCTCGCGGGTGTCTGTCCGGCGGGCATCTCGGCGGCTGCGGCTGCGTCTGCGGGGGCGGGCAGGGACTTGCGGTCGAGCTTGCCGTGCGGGGTCAGCGGCAGGGCGTCGAGGACGACGACGGCCGAGGGGACCATGTAGTCGGGCAGCGTCCGTTCCGCGTGCCGCCGTACCGACGACGGGTCGAGGGGCGAGTCGCCGGGGGTGCCGGGAACGACGTATCCCACCAGGCGTCCGTCCCGTACGAGAACGGCCGCCTGCGCCACCTCGGGGTGACCGGCGAGCACCGCCTCGACCTCGCCGGGCTCGATGCGGAAGCCCCGGATCTTGACCTGATCGTCCGCACGGCCCGCGTACTCCAGCTCACCACCTTCGGCCGACCAGCGCGCCAAGTCACCCGTCCGGTACATCCGTTCACCCGGAGCACCGAACGGGTCCGCCACGAACCGACCCGCCGTCAGTCCCGGCCGGCCCAGATAGCAGCGGGCGACGCCGTCACCGGCGAGGTACAACTCGCCCACCACACCGGGCGGGACCGGTCGCAGCCAGGCGTCCAGGACATGCGCCCGCGTACCGGCGACCGGGCGGCCGATGGGCGGGGCCTGATCGCCGGCGAGCGGGACGCTGATCGTCGCGCACACCGTCGACTCGGTCGGCCCGTAGGCGTTGGCCATGCGCCGGCCGGGCGCCCAGCGGGCCACCAGCTCACCCGGACACGCCTCCGCACCCACCACCAGGGTCCGCAGTCCGGGCAGTTCGCAGGTGTCGGGGAGCGTCGCGAGAGCGGCGGGCGGGATCAGGGCGTGGGTGATCCCGCCTTCCGTCAACGCCCGTTCCAGGGCCTCGCCGACCAGCGGACCGGTCTCCGTCGGCACCACCAGCGTCCCGCCGGAGGCGAACGCCATCAGCAGTTCCATCACCGAGGCGTCGAACCCGGGCGCGGAGAACTGCAGCACCCTGGAGTCCGGGCCAAGGCCGAAGCGCTCGTTCTGGGTCCGCGCGAGGGCGGCCAGCCCGCGGTTCTCGACGACCACGCCCTTCGGCACGCCCGTGGAACCTGAGGTGTAGATGACGTACGCGGCCTGAGCGGGGTCGTACACCGTCGGCAGTTCACCCAGCTCACCCGGTTCACCCAACTCACCCGGTTCAGCCGGTTCACTCAGGTCATCCGACGCACCGCCTTTCGCGGCGTACATCGTGACGTCGTCCAGCACGTACGACGGCCGGGCATCGCTCAGCATGAAGTCGACGCGCTCCCGGGGCAGCCCCGGGTCCACCGGCAGGAACGCCGCGCCGGTCAGCGCCACCGCCAGGATGGCGACGATCCGGTCCGCGCAGCGCGGCAGCACCACGGCCGCCACGTCGCCCGGTCCGAGGCCGCGCCCCGCGAGCTCGCGCGCCAACCGGCCTGCCCGGGCGTCGAGTTCGGCGTACGACAGCTCGTTCAGGGCCGGGGCGTCGGGGGTCCGCAGCGCCTGCTCGCGGAACAGTTCGGCCAAAGACGCCGGATGCACCTCGTACGGCGTGCTGTTCCATTCGGCGAGCCGCCGTCGTTCCGCCTCGTCGAGGAGGTCGACGTCGCCGATGCGCCGGTCGGGGTCGGCGGCGACAGCGGCCAGGAGGCGTACGAGCTGTCGCGAGAGCCGCTGCGCGGTGGCGGGGTCGAACAGGTCGGTGCTGTACTCGGCGACGCCGTCGATGCCCGCCGGGGAACCGTCGTCATGGCGGTGCTCGGTGAGGTACAGGGAGAGGTCGAAGCGGGCGGCTCCGGTCTCGACGGGTTCGCGGGACACACCCAGGCCGGGCAGGGACGGTTCGGGGACGGCGGCGTGGCCGGTGAAGGCCAGCATGACCTGGAAGAGGGGGTGGCGGGCGAGGGTGCGTTCGGGACTGATCGCGTCCACGAGGAGGTCGAACGGCACGTCCTGGTGGGCGTAGGCGGCCAGGTCGATGTCCCGTACCCGGTGCAGGAGTTGGCGGAAGGTGGGGTTGCCGGAGGTGTCGGTGCGCAGGGTGAGGCTGTTGACGAAGAAGCCCACGAGGTCGTCGAGCCTGCCGTCGGCCCGTCCGGCGACCGGCGTGCCGACCGGGACGTCCGTGCCGGATCCGAGCCGGGTCAGCAGCGCGGCGAGTCCCGCCTGGAGCACCATGAAGAGCGTGACACGCGAGGACGCGGCGAGATCGGCGAGCCCGGCGTGCAGTTCCGTGTCGAGGGCGACGGCGGCACGGTCTCCTCGGCCGCTGGGTTCCGCGGGCCTCGGGCGGTCCGCCGGGAGGGGCAGTTCCTCGGGTGCGCCGTCCAACGCCTCGCTCCAGAAGGCTGCCTGACGGGCCATCATCTCACTCGGCGCGTCCTCGGGGCCGAGCAGAGCACGCTGCCAGTGTGCGAAGTCGCCGTACTCGATCGGCAAGGGCTGCCACTCCGGTGCGCGGCCCGCCGACCGGGCCGCGTACGCCGTCTCCAGGTCGCGCGTCAGCGGTGCCATCGACCAGCCGTCCACGGCGATGTGGTGGGCGAGCAGCAGCAGGACGTGTGTGCCGGGGCCGAGTTCGTACAGGGTGACGCGCAGCGGAAGGTCGGTGGCGAGGTCGAACCGCTGTCCCGCGGCGGCGGCGAGCAGCGCGGGAAGCGTCCCCTCGGTGACCGGGGCGACCGACAGGTGGGGCCGGGCCTCCGCCGGGTCCAGGATCCGCTGGTACGGGGTGCCCTGGACGTCCGGGCAGAGGGTGCGCAGCGGTTCGTGGCGGGCCACGACGTCGGCGAGTGCCGCCTCCAGCGCCTGCCGGTCGAGTGCTCCGGTGAGGCGCAGGGCCCAGGGGACGGTGTAGGTGGTGTGGCCGCCGTCGAGGCGGTTCATGAACCACAGACGCTGCTGGGCGTACGACAGCGGAAGCGGGTCCGTCCCCCGGTCCCGGCGCGTGAGCTCGGGGCGCCGTTCGTCGTCCGCCTCGCTCGCCCGGGCCGCGAGTCCGGCGGGCGTCGGTGTCTCGAAGACCGCCCGTACCGGCAGCGTGGTGCCGAGCGCGGCCCGTACGCGGTCGGCGAGTCGCATGGCGAGCAGGGAGTCGCCGCCGAGGTCGAAGAAGCCGTCGTCCGCGCCCACTTGATGCGTGCCGAGGCCGAGGACGTCGGCGAACAGGCCGCACAGGATCTCCTCCTGCGGGGTACGCGGGGCCCGTCCCGCCACGCCGGCCGCACTCGTCCCGGTGGCGGCGGGGGCGGGCAGGGCGGCGCGGTCCAGCTTGCCGTTGGCGGTCAGTGGCAACCGGTCCAGGACGACGACGGCCGACGGGACCATGTGGTCAGGCAGCGTGCGGGCCGCGTGCCGGCGCACTGCCGCCGGGTCCGGGTCCGGGCCGGCAGCCGAGCCAGGAGTGCCGAGAGCACCGAGGGTGCCAGGAACGACGTATCCGACCAGGCGTCCGTCCCGTACGAGAACGGCCGCCTGCGCCACCTCGAGGTGACCGGCGAGCGCCGCCTCGACCTCGCCCAGTTCGATACGGAAGCCCCGGATCTTGACCTGATCGTCCGACCGGCCCGCATACTCCAGCTCACCACCTTCGGCCGACCAGCGCGCCAAGTCACCCGTCCGGTACATCCGTTCACCCGGAGCACCGAACGGGTCCGCCACGAACCGACCCGCCGTCAGGGCCGGCCGGCCCAAGTAGCAGCGGGCCAGGCCCTCGCCGGCCACGTAGAGTTCGCCGGTCCTTCCCGGGGGTACGAGCCGCAGGCCGGCGTCCAGGACGTAGGCGCGCAGGTCGGGGATGGGTTGCCCGATCGCGCCTGCCCGACTCCCCGTCACCCTGCCTGCGGTCAGCGGCAGTCCGGTGACGTGGACGGTCGTCTCGGTGATCCCGTACATGTTCACCAGGACGGGGGCGTCCTGCGGATGGCGCGTGTACCACTCGGTGACCTGGGCGAAGTCGAGCGGCTCGCCGCCGAAGACGACGTATCGGAGTGTCAGGTCTCGTGAGACGTCCGGCAGTTCGGCCTCGGCGCGCAGCAGTTCCCCGAATGCCGACGGTGTCTGGTTCAGTACCGTGACCCGTTCGCGGGCGAGCAGCCGCAGGAACTCCGCCGGTTCGCGGCTCACCGCGAACGGCACGATCACGAGTGTGCCGCCGTGCAGCAGCGCTCCCCACAGTTCCCAGACGGAGAAGTCGAAGGCGTAGGAGTGGAACAGCGTCCACACGTCGTCCGGGCCGAAGTCGAACCAGTGGCGGGTGGACTCCAGCAGCCGGACCACGTTCCGGTGCGGCACCGCGACGCCCTTCGGCCGTCCCGTGGAGCCGGAGGTGTAGATGACGTACGCGAGGTGATCGCCCGTCAGGGACAGCGGCGGGACAGGGCCCAGGTCTTCGGGCAGCCGCTCGTCCAGCATGATCACGGGGACCTCGGAGGCGGGCAGGTCCGGTGCGACGTCCGTCGTCGTGACCAGGAGCACCGGCGCGGCGTCGGCCAGCATGAAGGCCAGCCGGTCCGCCGGGTAGTCGGGGTCCATGGGTACGTACGCCGCGCCGGTCCTGAGCACCGCAAGGACGGCCACCACCAGCTCCGGCGAGCGGGGCAGCGCGAGCGCCACCAGCCGCTCCGGGCCGGCGCCGCGTGCCGCCAGCAGCCGTGCCAACCGGTCCGCCCGCGCGTCGAGTTCGGCGTAGGTGAGCCGGGTGCCGTCGTGCACCAGGGCCGTCGCGTCGGGGGTGCGGGCCGCCTGGCGGGCGAAGAGTTCGGGGAGGGGCGGGGACAGCGGCCGGGGTGCGGTGGCCGTCGACGCGTCGGCGGGGGCCACGCCGTTGCCCTTGTTGAGCAGGCGTTCCCGCTCCCCCGGCAGCAGCACTTCCACCTCGCCGACGCGGCGCGACGGGTCCGTGGCCAGCGCCTCAAGGGTGACGGCGAAGCGGTCCAGGAGGGCGCGGGCGCCGGTCTCGTCGTACAGGTCGGGCCGGTAGCAGAGGCGGAGCGCCAGGCGGCGGGCGGGCAGGACGGAGAGAGTCAGGGGGTAGTGGGTGGCGTCGCTGCCGGTGAGCTGGGTGACCCGGGGCGGTCCGGTGCCGGGGCCGACCGAGACCGGGTAGCTCTCGAAGGCGAGCAGGGTGTCGAAGAGTTCGCCCGAGCCCGAGCCCGAGCTGGAGCCGGAGCCGGTTGCGGTGGCAGCGCCCGTGTCCGTGGCGGTGGCGGTGGCGGTGGCGCGCCGGATGGCGGCGAGGCCGAGGTGCTGGTGCGGGAGCAGGTTCGTCTGCCGGTTCTGAAGGCCGGTGAGCAGGTCGGCGACCGTGCCGCTGTCGTCCCAACGAACGCGGGTGGGAACGGTGTTGATGCAGAAACCCACCAGGGAGGCGACGTTCGGCAGCTCGGGCGGGCGGACGGTGACGGTCTGCCCGAAGACGACGTCGGTGCGACCGGTCAGACGGCCGAGGAGCACGCCCCAGGCGCCCTGGACGAGGGTGTTGAGGGTGATCCCGAGGGAGCGGGCGGCCGTGTCGGCTGCCCGGCTCAGCGCTTCGGGCAGTTCGACGACGAGTTCCTCAGGCAGGACGGCCGTAGCGGCGGTACCGGCGATGCCGGTCTTGGGGGCCGTACGAGTTGTATGGCTCGCGCCGGTCGTCCCGCCGGTCCCGGCAGGGGTGAGCGGGACGGATTCGCCCACCCCGGACAGGGCCTGGCGCCAGGCCGTCTCGGCGGCGGTTCGGTCCTGGCGTGCCAGCCAGCCGAGGTAGTCGCGATAGGCCGGTGCGTGGGGCAGCGCGGTCGGGTGCTCACCCGCGTACAGCGCACTGAACTCACGTACGAGCAGCTGCTTCGACCAGCCGTCGAGCAGGATGTGGTGATTGGTGACGACCAACCGGTACGAGTCCGCGGACCAGCGGACCAGCAGGTACCGCAGGAGCGGCGGCTTCGTGAGATCGAAGCGGCGGGTGCGCTCCTCGTCCAGCAGGCGCTCCCACTCCTTGCCCCGCTCGGCCTCGCCCAACGGGTACAACTCCGCCTCGGCCCAGGGCAGTTCGACGTCCGTGGGCACGATCTGCAGGGGCGGTCCGGCGTCCCGGCGGCGGAAGCAGGCACGCAGGTTCGGATGCCTGTCGAGCAGGGCCTGGCCGGCGGCGCGTACGGCGGCGGGGTCGACCGGGGCCGGCAGCTCCAGGATCTGCTGGGCGGCGTAGACGTCGGGCAACTCCTCGCCGTCGTACAGGGCGTGGAAGAGCAGGCCTTCCTGCAACGGCGACAGGGGCAGGATGTCGGCGATACCGGACCGAGTCACCGTGAGTTACCTCCAACGTTTCCGAACTCGGCTTCGAGTTCGTCGATCTCTGCTTGGGACAGCGACACCAGGGGCAGGTCGGACGGGGTGTGCCCGCCCGCCCGGGTGCCGTCGGCCTGGGTGGCCTGGGCTGCCTGCGAGGCCAGTGCCTCGAACCACAGGTCGGCGAGGGTGCGTACGTCATCCTCGGACCAGATGCCCGGGGCCCAGGACCAGGTGGCTGTGAGCCGGCCGTCGCCGGTGGTCGCGGCGGTGATCTCCAGGCCGTGCGCGACGGGCATGGCGGGGTCGTGCGCCGCGCCCAGGTGGGACGGGCCGGGGCCGGGGAGTACTTCCGGGGCCGCCGACCAGTCGGCCACCGGCTCCCCGGGGGTGCGGCTCGGAGTGCTGCCCGGAGTACTGCCCGGCGTACGGCCCAGGTAGTTGAAGCCGATCTGCGGGACCGGGAGCGCGGCGAGGGCCGGACCGGTCTCGGGATTCAGGTGGCGGAGCAGACCGTGGCCGATGCCGTGGTCGGGTACGGCCCGCAGCTGCTCCTTGACACTCTTGAGGACGTGGGCCGGGTCTTCGAGGTCGACTCCCGCGAGGTCGAGCCGGGCCGGAACGACGCTGGTGAACCAGCCCACCGTGCGCGACAGGTCGATGCCGTCGGCGATCTCCGCACGGCCGTGCCGCTCGATGTCGACGAGCAGGGCCGGGTGAGCGTCCCCGTGCCGCCGCCACCGGACGAACGCGGCCGCCAGCGCGGCGAGCAGCACGTCGTCGGGGCCGGCGTGGAAGACGGCGGGAACGGTGGTGAGCAGGTCGGTGGTGACCTCGGCCGGGAGTTCCCGGGCGAGATGGCGCATCGTGCCGGCCACGTCCTGTCCGGGGTCGGGTCGCCGGGCGCCGAGCAGCGGGTCCAGGGCCTCCGACATCCCCTGCCACAGCGGCAGTTCGGCCGTCCTCGCCGGGGTGCGGGCCTCCCGTTCCAGGAGCCGGGCCCAGTGCCGGAAAGAGGTGCCCGGCGCGGGCAGTTCCTCCTCGCGCCAGGCGGCGACCAGATCGGAACGGAGGATGCCCCAGGACACGCCGTCCACGGCCAAGTGATGCACCGTCAGCAGCAGCCGCCCCATGCGGTCTTGTCCGGCGTCGAACCAGACCGCGTGCAGCAACCGTCCTGTATCCGGGTCCAGTTGAAGCTCAGGCCTGTGCAATGACTTGTGCAGTGCGGACGCGAAGTCACCGTCCTGCACGGCGACCCGGTCGAGCAGCGCGCTCGCGTCGAGGCATCCGGGCGGCGGGACGGCCGCCGTCCGGTCACCGGCGCCCAGGCGCATCCGCAGGACGTCGTGGTGGTCCAACAGAGTTTGCAGCGCGGCCGTCAGCCGCTTCTCGTCGGCCCCGGCGGGGGCGACGAGCAGGACCGACTGGCTGAACGAGCCGACCGGGCCGCCCCGTTCACGCAGCCGGTGCATGGCCGGGGTGAGGGGCAGGGTACCGACGGCGGGTTCCTGCTCCCGGGCCGGATCAGCGGTCGGGCGGTCTGCCGCCAGGGCGGCGAGAGCGGCGATGGTCCGCTGCTCGAACACGTCGCGCGGGGTCAGCCGCAGGCCCGCGGCGAGCGCACGGCTCACGAGGTGAATGGAGACGATGCTGTCGCCGCCGAGGTCGAAGAAGCCGTCGTCGACGCCCACGTCGTCCGCGGGGACACCGAGGACGTCGGCGAACAGTTCCCGGAGAGTCTCCTCCTGCGGAGTGCCCGGTGCCCGGCGCTTCGCCTGCCGGACATCCGTCTCCCGGCCATCCCTCTCCCGATCGCCCGTCTCCCGGTCGCCCGTCTCCCCGGCGGCCCGCGCGTGGAGTGCCGGAAGTGCGGCGCGGTCCAGCTTGCCGTTGGGTGTCATCGGCAGGGCGTCAAGGACCACGAGCGTTTCCGGGACCATATGGACGGGCAGGCGCCGGGCGGCGTGCGCAAGGACGGCGGGGCGGTCGTCGTCGGCGGCCCCGACGACGTATCCGACGAGGCGCCGGACGCCGGTACCGTCCGCGCGCACCACCACCGCGGCCTGGGTGACGGCGGGATGGGCGGTCAGCACGCCCTCGATCTCGCCGGGCTCGATCCGCAGGCCGCGGATCTTGAGCTGGCCGTCGGCCCTCCCGCGCAGTTCCAGGGTGCCGTCCGCGCGGCGCACGGCCAGGTCGCCGGTGCGGTACACGCGCTCGCCGGGCGGCCCGAAGGGATCGGCGACGAACCGCTCGGCGGTCGGGCCCGGCCGGTTCCAGTAGCCGCGGGTCACGTGATCGCCGGCGATGTACAACTCGCCCTCCACACCGGCCGGTACGGGATTCAGCCGCGCGTCCAGGACGTAGGCCCGGGTGTTCCACATGGGGCGGCCGATCGGCACGGGTCCGGTCGGGAGGTCGTCGCCGGGTTCGATGCGGTGATCGGTGCAGCCGACGGTGAGTTCGGTCGGACCGTAGTGGTTGATGAGGCGTACCCGCGGGTGGTCGCGGCGCCAGGCCCGCAGGGCCTCGCCGACCAGCGCTTCACCGCCCAGCATGAACTCCTGGGTGGGCGACAGGTCGTGCGGCAGGGCGGGCAGCAGCGGGAGGTGGCTGGGAGTGGCCTTGAGAAAGGTGTAGCCATCGGGCAGCGGCGCGGCGCCCGCCTCGTGGAAGGCGGCGATGTGCACCCGGCCGCCCGCGGCGAGGGCTCCGTGGAGGGTGGTCACGGTGGCGTCGAAGGACATGGTGGCGTGCAGCAGTGAGGTGCCGCGCAGGCTCGGGTACGCCTCGACGCATCGGGCCACGTAGGTGGTGAGGTTGTGGTGTTCGACGACGACGCCCTTGGGGCGGCCGGTGGTGCCGGAGGTGTAGATCAGATAGGCGGGGTCGGCGGGGCGTGCCTCGGCGAGGGGTGTGCCGGGGTCGTCGGAGGCTGTGTCGGGGGCCGAGTCGGGGGTTACGACGACGCAGTCGACGGGGAACGGGAGCCGGTCCCGGGTGATCAGGCATACGGGGGCCGCGTCGGCGAGCAGGTAGGCGGTGCGCTCGGCCGGGTGCTCCGGGTCGAGCGGCAGGTAGGCCGCGCCCGCTTTGAGAACCGCCAGCACGGCGACCGCGAGGTCCACCGACCGGGGCAGCGCGAAGGCCACGATCCGGCCCGGTCCCGCGCCGTACGACGTCAAAGTGCGCGCCAACAGATCGGCGCGGACGTCGAGTTGACGGTACGTCAGTCGCACCTCGGCGTCCTCGACCGCTACCGCGTCCGGGGTCGCGGCGGCACGCGCCTCGAACAGCCGCGGGAAGGTGGTGTCCGGAACGTCCCGCCCTGTGTCGTTGAACTCGACGAGCAGACGCCGGCGTTCGTCCTCCGCGAGGATGTCGAGGTCACCGATCACCCGGTCGGGAGCGTCGACGGCGGCCCGCAGCAGCCGTTCCAGCCGCGCGGCCAGCTCCTCGGCCGTACGGCGGTCGAAGAGGTCGGCGCTGTATTGGAGGATGCCTTCGATGCCGTCCGGCGACCCGTCGGGGGCTCGGTGTTCGCCCAGGTTGAACGTCAGGTCGATCTTGGTGGCTCCGGTCTCCACGGGCAGCGTCTGAGGGTGCAGCCCGTGGAGGTCGAGGTGGGGTCCGGCGGTGGGACGGAAGGCCAGCATCACCTGGAAGAGCGGGTGCCGGGCGAGCGAGCGGGGCGGGTTCAGGGCCTCGACCACCTGCTCGAAGGGCAGGTCCTGGTGCGCGTAGGCCGCCAGGTCCGTCTCCCGGACCCGGGTCAGCAGTTCCCGGAACGTCGGGTCGCCGGAGGTGTCGGTGCGCAGGACGAGGGTGTTGAGGAAACAGCCGACCATGTCGTCGAGCACCTCGTCGGCGCGGCCCGCGACCGGCGTGCCGAGCGGGATGTCGGTGCCCGCGCCCAGCCGGGTGAGCAGCGTGGCCAGTCCCGCCTGCACGGCCATGAACACCGTCGTTCCGCTCTCGGTGGCCAGTTCGCGCAGGTGCCGGTGGAGAACCGCGTCCCACCGGACGGGAATGTCGCCGCCGCGGTGGGTGGCGCGGGCCGGGCGCGGCCGGTCTGTGGGCAGCGGGAGTTCGTCGGGGAGACCGGCCAAAGCCTCCTGCCAGTACACCAGTTGACGGTCTGCCAGGTCGGTGTTGCCGGTCACGTCGTTCTGCCAGGAGCAGTAGTCGGCGTACTGAAGGGGCAGTGGCGCCCACCCCGGTTCCCGTCCTGCGAGCCGTGCCCGGTAGGCGGTCGCGAGGTCGCGGGCGAGGGGGTCCAGGGACCAGCCGTCCGCCGCGATGTGGTGCAGGACGAGCAGGAGTACGTGGTCCTCGGGGCCGAGGACGAGGAGGTGGGCGCGGAACGGTATGTCGTCGGCGAGGTGGAAGCCGTCTCCCGCCAACTCCGCGAGCTGCTCGGGGAGTTCGGTCTCGGTGGCGTGCGTGACGCGCAGCTCGGGACGGGAGAGGTCCAGCGTCCGACGGCGCGGGATGCCGTCGGTGTCCGGGTAGACGGTGCGCAGGATCTCGTGCCGGGCGACGAGGTCGGTGAGGGCGGCACGCAGGGCGTCCGCGTCGAGCGGGCCGCCGGTCAGCCGTACGGCGAGGGGGATGTTGTACGCGGCACCGGGCCCCTCCACCCGGTGCAGGAACCACAGCCGCCGCTGGGCGGACGACAGCGGGGCCTCGCCCGGAACGGTTCGCGCGGTCGGCCGGGAGGGAGCGGGTCGTACGGCTGCCGTCCCGGTGCCGACCAGCCGGGCGAGCCCGGACGGGGTGGGCGCCTGGAATACGTCACGCAGGGTCAGTTCGACACCGAACGCGACGCGGATGCGGCCGAGGAGCCGCAGGGCGAGCAGCGAGTGGCCGCCGAGGGCGAAGAAGCCGTCGCGGGGACCGATGTCCGGCAGGCCCAGGATGTCCGCGAACAGGGCGCACAACACCTCCTCCTGCGGGGTGCGAGCGGATTCGTACGAGGTGCGTGCGGACCGGGCGCGAACGGCGGCGGTCGGCGGGGCCGGCAGCGCGGCCCGGTCGAGTTTGCCGTTCGCGGTCAGCGGCAGCCGGTCCAGGAGGACGACGGCGGAGGGCACCATGAAGTCGGGCAGATGCTCGGCTAGTTGGCCGCGCAGGGCCTCCGTATCCGGTGATGTGTGCCCGGCGGGGACCACGTAGGCGATCAGGCGCCGGTCGCCGGGGCGGTCCTCGCGGACGACGGCGACCGCCTGGGCGACCTCGGGCCGGGCGGTGAGGGCCGTCTCGATCTCGCCGGGTTCGATGCGGAACCCGCGCAGCTTGACCTGGCCGTCGGCGCGGCCGTGGAACTCCAACTCGCCGCCGCCCGTTGCCAGTCGGACCCGGTCGCCGGTGCGGTACATCCGGGTGCCGGGCGGGCCGTACGGGTCGGCGGTGAACCGCTCGGCGGTGGCGCCCGGGCGGCCCAGGTAGCCGCGGGCCACACCGGGGCCCGCGACGTACAACTCCCCCACCGTGCCCGGTGGAACCGGCTGCAGGGCGCCGTCGAGCACGTACGCCCGCATGCCGTCCAGGGGTCGGCCGATGGGCAGCGGGTCCGGCACGGGCGCGCCCGCCGGGCAGGGGCGGCTGGTGGCGAAGGTGGTGGTCTCGGTCGGCCCGTAGCCGTTGGTGACGGTCAGCGCCGGGCAGGCCGCCAGGACCCGGCGCACGGCGGAGGCGGGTACTGCCTCGCCACCGGTCCACACCTGGCGCAGCCCGGCGAAGCAGCCCGCGTCCTCCTCGGCGGCGAGCCGGAACAGCCCGGCGGTGAGCCACAGTGCCGTCAGTCCGTGACGTGCCGTCAGCCGCGCGACGGCGGCGGCGTCCACCGTCTCCTCCGGCCGGGCGATCACGGCCGTGCCGCCGTTCAGCAACGGCACCCACATCTCGTACGTGGAGGCGTCGAACGCGGTCGGCGAGTGGACCAGCACACGCGTGTGCGCGCCGTCACCGAAGGCCGGGTCGGTGGCGAGGGCGGTGACGTCGTGATGGGTGACGGCGACTCCCTTCGGAGTGCCGGTGGAGCCGGAGGTGTAGCTGACGTACGCGAGTTGGGCCGGGTGCAGGGGCACGGCGGGGTCGGTGTCCGGCTCCGCCGCAAGGATCGGATCGGCGTCGGTGACGAGGACAGGACGGTCGCCCGCCGCCCCGGCCTCCCTCGTGTTCTCTGCCTCCGTCCCCTCCCTCTCCCTCATCTCCCCCGCCGTCTCGGCGAGCGCGGTGTCGGTCAACAGCACCATCGCGCCGGTTTCGGTGAGGATCCGGCGGGTGCGGCCGGCCGGGGCGCCCGGATCGAGGCCGACGTACGCGGCGCCTGCCTTGAGGACGGCCAGCAGCGCGGTGAGGAGTCCGTCGGAGCGGGACATCAGGACAGCGACGCGGTCCTCGGGCCGGACTCCGAGGCCGATCAGGCGATGGGCGAGCCGGTTGGCTCGGGCGTTCAACTGCCGGTAGCTGACAGGGTGTTCCCCCTGCTGCCCGTTCTTCCCGTGCTTCCCGTTGTTCCCATGGGCGACGACGGCCGTGCCGTCCGGGTCGGCCGCGACCCGGGCCGCGAAGAGTCCGGGCACGGTCGCCCCGCCCTCGCCTCCGCCCCCGCGCACGGCGACGCCGACGAGCCGGGCATCCGCGCGCTCCTCGGGCAGCGTCAGGTCAACCCGGCCGACCGGGGTGCCGGGGCCGACCACGGCGGCGGCGAAGTGTTCCAGGAAGCGCACGAAACGCCGGTGATGGGCGGTGAGTTCCGTGTCCGAGTACGAGGCCGGGCCGGCGTCGAAGTCGACGCGGATGCCGTCGCCGTCCGCGCGGTCGTACACGTTGACGGCGAGATCCTCGACAGGCCCCGTGGACAGGTTGTGCCGGGTGGTCGGGTGACCGGCGAACCTCAACTCCGGTCCGAACGCCATGATGTTGACGACGGGACCGAAGAAGCGGCGCCCGCCCTGCGGCCAGTCCAGCTCCCGGCGCAGGTCCTCGCCGCGGTGACGTTGGTGTGCCAGCAGGTCGCGGGTGGCGGCCGCCGCCTGGCGTACGAGGTGGAAGGCGGCGGTGTCGGGCCGTACGGACAGCCTCAGCGGCAGCACGTTCGACGCCATGCCCGGGGTGCCCAGTTCCGCCGCGCTCTCACGGGCGGTGACCGCGAGGCCCAGGACGACGTCCCGGGCTCCGGTGAGCCGGTGCAGATAGGCGGCGGTCGCCGCGAGGACCACCCGCGACCAGCGGGTCCCTGCGTGCTCGGCGGCCGCGTACACCAAGTCCGTTGCGGCCGGCGGGAGATGACCGGTGCGGCGGAGAAAGTGGTCGTCGATGCGCGGCGGGCGGGCGGACAGGCTCACCGGGTCGGGACGGTCGGCGAGGGTGCTCGTCCAGTACGCCCGGTCCGACTCGTGCCGTGCGCCGGCGCGATAGGCCTCGTCCTCGGCGACCAGCGGGGCGAGGGGCGCCGGCGGCGGGGTGTGCGGCGCGCCCGCGACGAGGGCCGTGTAGGCGTCGGCCACCCGCCGGGCGATGAGGGAACAGCTGTAACCGTCGACGGCGATGTGGTGATAGGCCTGGTACCAGATCCAGTGGGCGTCCGCGAGCTTCAGGAGCGCGTACCGGAAGAGCGGGCCCCGGTCGAGGTCGAACGGCGTGGCGAAGTCGGCGTCCATCCACGCGTCGCCCGCGGACCGGGCATCGGGCTCGCCGGTGAGGTCGACGACGGGCAGAGGCCCATCGGACCCATCGACTCCATCGGCCCCGGCGATGTCGACGAGGTCGGCCAGGTCGACGATCTGACGGACGGTGTCGTCCTCGGCCTCGAACCGGACCCGCAACGTCTCGGTGGCGTCCACCACCTGCCGTACCGCCGCCCGGAGTTGGACGGGATCGACGGGCCCGTGGATCTCGGTGTACTCGCCCACGTTGTAGGCGGGACCGGGGCTGTCGAGCCGCTGGCCGAACCACATCGAACGCTGGGCGGCGGACAGGGCCAGTACGCGGGGTGTGGAAGGGAGGGTCATCGGCCGGCCCTTTCGACGACAGGGGCGGCGCTCGTCAGCAGTCGTTCCACCTGCTCGGCGACGACCCGCGGGCCCTCGTCGCGACCGGGCCAGGGAACGCGGAGCCAGGGCTCGGCGGGCACGAGCGCGATGTCGTGGGCCTGACGGGCCCGGCCGCCGCCGGTGATGTTGAGGAGCACCAGTTCGTCGCGCCGGACCCGCCCGGTCCTGGCCGCTTCGGCCAAGGCGGCCAGGGCGACCCCGGCACCCGGCTCGATGTCGATGCCCTCGACCTCCTCGAAGAGGGCCATGGCGGCGAGTGCGGCCTCGTTGTCGGTGCACAGGACGTCGCCGCCGCTCTCGGTGAGCACGTCGCGGACTCCGCCGCGGACGGTGAACGGCGGTCGGCGGTTGGTCAGTTCGCGGGCGAGCGGCTCATGCTCACGGTCGGTCGGATCGCCTGCCGACAGCGTGTGTTCGCGGTGGCCCGAGGCCGGGTCCCGGCCGGCGGACCGCCAGGCGTCGTGCAGGGGCGCGAAGGGGGCGTTCTGACACATCAGCAGGCGTGGCAACGCCTCGCCGCCCGTGCGGATGCGGTGCGCCGCCTCATGCGCGCCGATGGCTCCCGTGCCGCTGCCGACGGCCTGCACATAGGTCTGAGGCAGGCACCCGAGGGCCTCGGCGGCGGCCAGCATCACGGTCCCCAGGCCGTCACGGCGGCCGACGTTGCGCGAGCCTCCCTCGGCATGGTGGCCGGGAAGCCGCGCGAGCAGGTCGGCGCAGGCGATGGCGTCGCTGTAGGTGGCGGTGCCGTCGAGGACGAGGAGTCGTACGCCGGGGTCGAGCGGCGCGGGGAAGCGCATGCGCTCCAGGGCCGGGGCGGGCACGACGAGCAGGCAGGGCACCCGGTGGCGGGTGGCGGCCCAGGCGAAGGCGGCGGCGGTGTTGCCCGCCGAGGGGATCACGAGGACGGGCGGCGCGGCAGGCAGGCGCCCGAGCACCGTGTACGCCTCCAGGTCCTTGAACGTGCAGGTGGGCAGCTGTGCCCCGCGTTCCGGCCAGTACCCGTTGAAGGCGACCCACAGCCGGTCGAGGCCGATCCGGCGACCGAGCCGCTCGGCGCGGTGGACGACCGGTCCGGGGATGTCCGGGAAGGTCCGCACCACCGGCAGCAGCGGGGCGTGCCGGAACAGCCCGGCACTTTCACGGGCGGGCGTTCCGCTTCCCTCGTACTCGGTGCGCAGAAATGCCGGTTCGTGGGAGTGGGAGCAGTCGAGGAGGAGGCCGTCGTCCTCGTAGCGGGTTCCGCATGAGGAACAGACAACCGTGTAGTGACGTGTTCCCGGACATACTCGGGACATTTCGCTTGCCTTCCGCAGTTCCGCGTTCGCTGATCAATTGGAACCGGGCTTCGGGAAATGGCGAGCGACTCGGGAATTACCGTTTGCCGACGCTCAGTTGACACGCGCGCATCATGCACACAGGCAGCACACAACCCACGGACTGTTCGGTTCCGCTTCACCTGCGCGTATCCACGGGGCGGTTGAGAAAGCACCGGTTGCGTAGATCATCCGAGATGCATATGCCGTGACGAAAGGGTGCCGGAAGAATGGGCGATACGTCGATGCATACCGAAGCCGAGAAATGGGCAGACCCTTCACCCTGGCTACCGTCCCATGTTCCGGTTTCCTTTCTGTCAACGAATGGCAAAACAAGGGAATTCGACACGAACGCGGAGCACCGCGGGTACGCCGAGCCGCCGCCCGAGTCGCTGCTGACGGCGTACCGGAGGATGGTCGTCGGGCGCCGCTTCGACGAGCAGGCGACGGCGCTCGCCCGGCAGGGCCGGCTCGCGGTCCACCCCTCCAGCCTCGGCCAGGAGGCCTGCCAGGTCGGCGCCGCGCTCGCGCTGCGCGACACCGACTGGCTGTTCCCCACCTACCGCGACTGCGTGGCGCTGGTGAGCCGCGGGATCGACCCCGTCGAGGCGTTGACGCTGCTGCGCGGCGACGCGCACTGCGGTTACGACCCGGTGCGCCACCGCACCGCCCCGCAGTGCACCCCGCTGGCCACCCACGCCGCGCACGCCACCGGGCTGGCCCACGGCGAGCGGCTCAAGGGCGCGGACACGGTGGCCCTCGCGCTCGTCGGCGACGGCGCCACCAGCGAGGGCGACTTCCACGAGGCCCTCAACCTGGCGGGCGTACTGAGGGCACCGGTGGTCTTCCTGGTGCAGAACAACGGGTACGCCATCTCCGTCCCGTTGTCCGCCCAGTGCGCGGCACCGAGCCTCGCGTACAAGGGAGTCGGCTACGGCATCCGCTCGGAGCAGGTGGACGGCAACGACGCCGCGGCCGTACTCGCCGTCCTGACAACGGCCGTCGAGGACGCGCGGGCGGGCGGCGGACCGTGGCTGGTGGAAGCACACACCTACCGCATGGCCCCCCACACCAGCGCCGACGATCCGTCCCGCTACCGCCCGGCCGCCGAGGCCGAACACTGGCGTGACCGCGACCCGATCACCCGGCTGGAGGCCGAGTTGCTGGACCGCGGCCTGCTGACCGACGACGAGGTCAAGACCACGGCCGCCGAGGCGGAGGCGTACGCCACCGACGTCCGCGAGCGCTTCTCCGTGGACCCCGCCCTCGACCCGCTGGCCCTGTTCGACCACGTGTTCAGTTCACCGACCCCACAGCTGGCCGAGCAACGGGCGTCGCTGCGGGCCGAGTTGGAGGGGTGCTGACATGGCGGCCGCCGGCCTGGCGATGGGACAGGCACTCAACTCCGCCCTGCGGGACGCGCTCGGCGCCGACGAACGCGTCGTCGTCTTCGGAGAGGACGTCGGACGCCTCGGTGGCGTCTTCCGGGTCACCGACGGGCTGACCGACACGTTCGGCGACCGGCGCTGCTTCGACACGCCGGTCTCCGAGGCCGGCATCGCCGGACTGGCGGTCGGGATGGCGATGGCCGGGTGGCGGCCGGTGGTGGAGATGCAGTTCGACGCGTTCGCCTACCCGGCGTTCGAGCAGATCACCTCCCACGTGGCCAAGACGCGCAACCGCACCCGGGGCGCCCTCACGCTGCCGCTGGTCATCCGTGTCCCGTACGGCGGCGGCATCGGCGGAGTCGAGCACCACAGCGACTCCAGCGAGGCGTACTACGCGCACACCGCGGGCCTGAAGGTGGTGACCCCGGCGACGGCGGCGGACGCGTACTCGCTGCTGCGCGAGGCGATCGACGACCCGGACCCGGTGATCTTCCTGGAGCCCAAACGCCACTACTGGACGAAGGAGGAGCTCGAACTCCCGGCCCGCACCGAGCCGTTCGGCACCGCCGCGATACGCCGCGCCGGCCGTGACGTCACGCTGGTGGCGTACGGCCCGTCGGTCGCGGTGGCCCTGGAGGCGGCCCGCCGGGCCGCGGCCGAGGGCCTGGACGTGGAGGTACTGGACCTGCGCACCCTCGTCCCGCTGGACGACCGCGCGCTCACCGCGTCGGTACGGCGGACCGGGCGGTGCCTGGTGGTGCACGAGGCCCAGGGCTTCGCCGGGGTCGGCGCCGAGATCGCCGCACGGGTGCAGGAGCGGTGCTTCGACGCGCTGCGTGCGCCGGTGCTGCGCGTCACTGGGTTCGACATCCCGTATCCGCCGCCGTTGCTGGAGGGCGCCCATCTGCCGGGCGCCGACCGGGTGTTGGACGGTCTGCGCCGCCTGTTGCCCGCCGATGCCCGCGCCGACGCCGGACGGCGGGTCCGAGAAGCCGCCCCCTCCCGTACCGGGTCGCTCTCCGCTGGCCGGATCTTCCATCTGCCGGATCTGGGTGAGGGGTTGGCGGACGCGGAGGTGCTGGAGTGGCAGGTCGCCGTCGGCGACGCCGTCGAGTACGACCAGGTCGTCGTCGAGGTCGAGACGGCCAAGTCAGTGGTGACGCTGCCCAGTCCGTTCGCCGGGACGGTGACAGCCCTGCACTGCCGGGCCGGCCAGGTCGTCCGGGTGGGAGCACCGCTCCTCACAGTGACGGAGGCTGTGCCGGAGCCGGAGCCGGAGCCGGAGCCGGAGCCGGAGCCAGAGCCAGAGCCGGAGCCAGAGGCTGAGGCTGAGGCTGAGCGCGGCTCGGGCGCCGTGCTCACCGGTTACGGGACGAGCGCGTCACGGCGGTTCTCCCCGGCGCCGGCCGGCACGAGGCGCACCTGGGAGATCGACGGGACCGGGACGGGCGTAGAGGCCGGTGGAAGCCACCGGACCGACGCGCCACACCCCGCGCCCGCGCACGCACCGCATCCCGCCGGCACGCCGGAGAGCCCGCAGTCCGGCACACGCCTCCTGACCGACACACGGCTACCGGCCGATACACACCTACCCACCGGCACACGCATACCGATGGACGCCGCCGCCGAGAAGTTCCTCCGCGGTCATCGCGACACACCCGCCGTGACCATCTGGGCGGACACCGACGCCACCGGTCTGTTCGCCGCTCGCGCCACCCGCGGGACAGGGCTCCTGGCGCTGCTCGCCCAAGCGTGTCTCGCCGGGCTCGCGGCCTTCCCCGAGTTCAACGCCCGCGTCGACGCCGACCGCGCGGAGATCGTCCGGCTGCCCCGGGTGCACCTGGGCTTCGCCGCGCAGACCGACGCCGGTCTGGTCGTGCCCGTCGTACGGGACGCCGACCGGCTGTCGCCCGACGACCTCTCGGCCGAACTACGGCGGTTGACCGCCCTCGCCCGCCGGGGCCCGCTCACGGCGGAGCACCGCACCGGCGGCACGTTCACCCTGAACAACTACGGCGTCTTCGACGTCGACGGCGCCACACCGATCCTCAACCATCCCCAGGCCGCGATGCTCGGCGTCGGCCGCATCACCGATCGCCCCTGGGCGGTGGACGGCCGCCTGGAGGTACGCAAGGTCGTCCACCTGTCGCTCACCTTCGACCACCGGGTCTGCGACGGCGCCGCCGCGGCCGGATTCCTCCGCCATGTCATCGACGGCATCGCCGCTCCCGGCGGCGTCATGTGAGCCCCGGGTGGCCGAAGAATGCGGCGTCCGACGGCATGGACCTCACTCTCTCGTCGGGCGCCTTCTGGTCGGGACTCTCTCGTCGGGCGTCTTCCGGTCGGGCGTCCGCGCGGTCACCTGTTGGGGGCGGCCGCGCTGATGTCGCCCAGGGCGGACGAGGGATCGCGTTCCATCGCCAGGTCGGCGAGGGCGACCATGCCCACGGCCCGGTCTCCCTCGACCACGGGCAGCCTGCGGAGCGCGTGCTCACGCATCAGCTGTACGGCGCGGCCGACCTCGTCGCCGGGCCCGACAGTGACGATTTCAGGGCTGCACGCCTCCTGAACGGTGGTGTCGCCGGGGTCCTTCTCCTCAGCGAGCACGCGTATCACCAGGTCGCGATCGGTCACCAACCCGCGCAACCGGTCGCCCTCGGTGACGAGCACGGCGCCGATGTCCTCGTCGCGCATGCGATGCGCCACCTCGCTCACTGCGGTGAGCGCGCCCACCGAGACGGGGGCGCTCGTCATGATCTCGCGGACTTGCTGGGCCATCGCGGTCCTCCCCATTCGGTCGTGCGCAGTGGTTCGTGCGCAGTAGGTCGTGCGGCGTCCGAGGTGGTCGCCGCCGGACCGACCGGGTACCCCTGAGGAGGGCGTCCACTCGACACCGGTCCCCAGCGAGCTCGCCGCCCCACCCATCGGGAGATCGAGCAGGAATCGAGAAGCGCGGGTCACGGAGCCGCTCTAGCCTGACCGTCATGGACATCACCATTCACACAAGCGTGCTCCCTCATGAGGACCCGGACGCGTCCCTGGCCTTCTACCGCGACGCCCTCGGCTTCGAGGTCCGCGGCGACGTCGGACAGGGCAGGATGCGCTGGATCACGGTCGGCCCCGCAGGCCAGCCCGGCACGTCCATCCTCCTGGCACCGCCTGCCGCCGACCCCGGGATCACCGAGGAAGAGCGCCGCACCATCACCGAGATGATGGCCAAGGGGACCTACGGCTGGATCCTGCTGGCCACCCGGGACCTCAATGACACGTTCGAGAAGGTGCAGGCGACCGACGCCGAGGTCGTCCAGGAGCCGACCGAGCAGCCGTACGGAGTCCGCGACTGCGCCTTCCGCGACCCCGCGGGCAACATGGTCCGCATCCAGGAGCTTCGCTGACCCGTCCGGTCATCCATCCGTTCATCGATAAGGAGTTCCCTTATGTGTCACCCCTCGTGGGGGCGCGCACGCACCGCGGCGCAGCGGCTGAGCGACCTCGCGCGACTGCGCCGCGTCCGCGACCGGATCGACCGGGAGTACGCGCGTCCGCTGAACGTCGAGGCGCTCGCCCGCGGCGTGGACATGGCCGCCGGGCAGCTCGGCCGCCAGTTCCGGCTGGCCTACGGAGAGTCTCCGTACAGCTACCTGATGAGGCGGCGCATCGAGCGCGCCGCGGCGCTGCTGCGGCGCGGCGACCTCGATGTCACCGAGGTCTGCTTCGCGGTCGGCTGCTCGTCGCCGGGCATCTTCAGCACCCGCTTCACCGAGCTGGTCGGCAGGCCGCCGTGCGTGGCACGACACGTGCCGGAACCGGTCAGGATTCGAGAAGCGCCGGTCACCGAGCCGCAACTAGCGTGATGGCCATGGCATCCATCGAATTCATCACCCTCGACGTGGCCGACCCCACGGCCGCCAACCGCTTCTACACAGCCGCCTTCGGCCTGGGCGATCAGGTCCGCCTGCGGGCCTCGGAGGCACCGACAACAGGCTTCCGCGGGTTCACGCTGTCGCTCGTGGTGTCCCAGCCGGCCGACGTCAACGCTCTCATCGACGCCGCCGTGGACGCCGGCGCCGCGACGCTGAAGCCCGCCGCCAAGTCACTCTGGGGCTACGGGGGCGTCGTACAGGCCCCGGACGGGACGATCTGGCAGGTCGTGTCGTCGTCGAAGAAGGACACCGGCCCGGCCACCCGGCAGATCGACGAGATCGTGCTCCTGCTCGGCGTCGAGGACGTGAAGGTCACCAAGCAGTTCTACGTCGAACACGGCCTCGCCGTGGCGAAGAACTTCGGCGGCAAGTACGTCGAGTTCGCCACCGGGACCGGTCCCGTCAAGCTTGCCCTGTACAAGCGGCGTGGCCTGGCCAAGCTCGTCGGCGTCTCTCCCGACGGCACCGGATCGCACCGGCTCACGATCGGCGGCGACGCCGGGCCTTTCACCGACCCGGACGGGTTCGCATGGGAAGCCGCGTCGCTGACGCCCACGCCCTCGCCCTCGTCCTCCTCCTCGTCCTGATGGGCCAGGTGCCACTACCGTGAGTGGAAAGTGCGGCGATACGTGTCCGGCGGCACGCCGACCGTGCGGTTGAAGTGCCGGCGCAGGGTCGTGGCGGTGCCCATACCGGTGGCCGTCGCGATGGCGTCGACGCTGTCGTCGGTCGTCTCCAGCAACTCCTGGGCGCGGCGGATCCGTTGGGTCAGCAGCCATTGCAGCGGGGTGGTGCCGGTCGCCACCCGGAAGTGGCGGCCCAGGTTGCGCGAGCTCATCCGTGCACGGCGCGCCAGGTCCTCCACGGTCAGCGGATGGTCAAGGCGTTCGATCGCCCAGGGGAACAGTGCGGCGAGCGGGTGGTCGTCCCGGGCGGGCACCGGGGCGGCGACGAACTGGGCCTGTCCACCGGCCCGGTGCGGCGGTACGACCAGGCGGCGGGCGACGGCGTTGGCGACCGACGAGCCGTGGTCGAGGCGGACGAGGTGCAGGCACAGGTCCATCGCGGCGGCTTTGCCCGCGGAGGTGAGGACGCTGCCGTTGTCCACGTAGAGCACGTCCGGGTCGACCTCCACCCGGGGGTAGCGGGCGGCCAGGGCCTCGGTGTGCGCCCAGTGCGTGGTCGCGCCCTTCCCGTCCAGCAGGCCGGCGGCGGCCAGCACGAACGCGCCCGTGCAGAGGGAGGCCACGCGCGCGCCCGCCTCGTGGGCCGCGCATACCGCGTCGACCAAGTCGGCGGGCGGGTCCTCGTCGACGTCCGCCAGGGCGGGGACGATCACGGTGTCGGCATGACCGAGCCGGTCGAGCCCGTGGTCGGGCTCCAGCCTGAACCGGCCGACCCGCGCGGTGCCCGGCCCACAGACCTCGACGTCGTACCAGGGGCCGGTCACGCCTGCCGGGGCGGCACCGAACACCTCGTAGGCCAGGGAGAGTTCGAAGTGCAGCATCCCGTCGGTGACGGCCAGCGCGACAGTGCCCACACTCATACCCATGTCCGGAATTGTACGCGTGATGGCGTTCCGGACACTCGCGCTGGTCAAACGGCACTGACAGGATGCACATAGTTGATCATTCGAGGTTGGTCATTCGAGCACAGCGGGGGAACTGATGAGATCGGCTCAGACGGTAGTGGTGTTCGGCGCGTACGGGCACACCGGACGCTTTGTGGTGGCGGAGCTGCTGGATCGCGGGTTCGTCCCGGTTCTCTCCGGCCGCGACGCCGACAAGCTGCGGGCGCTGGCGGCGTCCCGTCCGGGGCTCGACATCCGGCCGGCGTCGGTCGACGACCCGGGCTCCCTCGACCGCGCGCTGGCCGGCACGGCAGCCGTGATCAACTGCGCCGGGCCCTTCGCCACGACGGCCGGCCCCGTGATCGAGGCGGCGCTGCGCGCCGGGATCCCGTACCTGGATGTGGCGGCCGAGATCGAGGCCAACGTCGACACGTTCGCGCACTTCGCGGACCGTGCGCGCGCCGCGGGTGCGGTGATCGTCCCCGCGATGGCCTTCTACGGCGGCTTGGGCGACCTGTTGGCCACCGCGGCGATGGGCGACTGGACGGCGGCCGACGAGGCGCACATCGCGTACGGGCTGAACAACTGGTACCCCACCGCCGGAACGCGCACCGCGGGCGCGGTCTCCAAAGAGCGCCGGAACGGCCAGCGCGTCCGCTACACGAACGGGCAGCTGGAGTACCGCAGTGACGAGCCGCCCGTCCTGAAGTGGTCCTTTCCCGAGCCGATGGGCATCCGGTCCGTCATCGGGGAGTTCACGATGGCCGACGTCGTCACCATCCCCAGCCACCTGTCCATCCCCGAGGTGCGCACCTACATGACGACCGAGGCGGCCAGGGACCTGTCGGCCCCGGACACGCCGACGCCGGCCGCGGTCGACGGACGTGGGCGGTCCGACCAGACCTTCCTCGTCGACGTCGTCGTACGCTCCGGCGGCACGGAACGGCGCGCGGTGGCAAGGGGCCAGGACATCTACGCCGTCACCGCGCCGCTCGTGGTGGAAGCGGTCCACCGTGTCCTCACGGGCCGGACCAGGACAGTCGGGGTGGCCTCGGCGGGTGAGATGTTCGACGCGCCCGACCTCCTGCGTGCCCTGTCCGCGCACATCTCCCTCGAACTGCCCCGGTAGCGGGCGGCCGAACCGCGCCGACGTAGGCTCGACCGTGACTGGGACCGAACCGATGCGGCTGCCCGACATGCCGCTGCACGATCCGTTCATCGTCGCCGACGAGAAGACCCGCACCTATTACCTCTACACGTCCAACGACCCGTCCGTATCGGGCGTGGACGGCACCGGCACGATGGTCTACCGCAGCCACGACCTGCGCGACTGGACGCGTCCCGTCGTGGTCTTCCTGACCGCCGGGCAGAACGGACTCTGGGCGACCGACGGCGGGTGGGCGCCGGAAGTGCACGAACGGGGCGGCAGGTACTACCTGTTCACCACACTGCACAACCAGGACAGGCCGCTTCCGGTGCCGCCGCCCAACCAGTGGGGCTCCCCGTTCCAGATCCCGAACTACATGCGCGGCACGATCACGGCCGTGTCCGACTCACTACTGGGTCCCTTCACCGCCGTCGACCCCTCACGCCCCACCCCGCCCGGGAACCTCATGACCCTCGACGGCACGCTCCACGTGGACCCGTCCGGGCAGCCCTGGATGGTGTACGCGCACGAGTGGCTGCAGACCATCGACGGAACCATGGAGGCGATCCGGCTGGCTCCCGACCTGTCGGAGACCGTCGGAGACCCGGTCTTCCTGTTCAAGGCCTCGGACGCGTCCTGGGTCGGCGAACAGATTCCGGGCGGCGTCCCCTACCAGCTCCCGCCCTACATCACCGACGGCCCCCAGTTGTACCCCACTCCTGACGGGTCCCTGCTCATGCTCTGGTCGACGTACGAGAAGAACGTGGTCGGCCGGGACGGCACCATCAGCGGCGGCTATGTGCAGACCTGTGCCGTCTCCAGGTCCGGGTCCGTCACGGGGCCGTGGCAGCAGCACCGGCCGCTGGTCCGCGACGACAGCGGCCACGGCATGCTGTTCCACACCTTCGACGGCCGGCTGATGATGGTCCTCCACCGCCCCTTCGACAACGCGCGGGGCAAGCTGTACGAGATGCGGCTCCGTGGTCACGAGCTACGGGTGCTCCGCCAGTGCACCGAACTCGACGGTGGCGGATGACGGAACGCGCGGTGCCGGAAGCCCCGGGAGCTCCAGAAGCCCACGGGACGATCCGGCTGTCCGGCCGGAGCCGGCGCCAACCACGCGAAACACGTGTGAAACCGGCGTTTCCTAGACTCCGCCGGGTGCACCTGACAGTCCTTGACGCCGCCACCGAGTGGAGCCGGTTCAACGAGGCTTCCGTTGAACGCCGCATGCTGCTCGCCCTCGGCGACCGGCTCGGCACCAGGCTGCGTCCGAAGCCGCTCATGCTGCCCGACGGCAGCCGTGTCGAGGTCGAGGGGATCGACGACGCGGGCCGCGTGCTCGTCCAACTCGTCAGCAACCAGGGCGCCTACAAGCCCGCCTACCGCAACAAGGTCATGGCGGACATGTTCAAGCTGCTCTGGCTGCGGGACTCCGTACCGACAGCCGAACGCGCGGTGCTCCTGGTCACCGGGGTCGTCGTGCAGGCGCTCGGCGGCTGGGTGGCCCGCGCGGCGGCGGACCTCGGCATCGAGATCTACGTCTTCGACGGCGACACGGCCGTAACACTGCGGGACCGAACGTAAAGTCCGCGAAACAAACGGCGGTTGCGGACCGAAACACAAGGCTCCTACCGTCGGAGACACCTAAGCGGATTTCCGCGTGGCAGTCACCCGCACTCGCTACGCACGCTCTCCGACTTCCAGGACCGGGCCTTCGTGCTCGCTACATGGATGGGAGCGTGCAGGTGACTGGTACGCCAGCACTTCAACTGCGGTCGGTGCACCGGGTCTACGGATTCGGGCCGGCCGCGACCAATGCCCTCGACGATGTCCACCTGACGGTGCCGCCCGGCCGCTTCGTCAGCCTCATCGGACCCAGCGGCTGCGGCAAGTCGACCCTGCTGCGCCTCGTCGCCGGCCTTGAAGAGCCCGACCACGGCGAGGTGCGGGTGCACGGCGTTCCGCCGGCGAAGGCGTGCGCCGCCAAGATGATCGGCCTTGTGCCGCAGAGCCCGGCGTTGCTGCCCTGGCTGTCCGTGCTGCGGAACGTCACACTGCCGCAGAAGATCAACAAGGGTGCCGCCAGGCGTCGCGAGCGCATCGCCGGCTTCGCCGGGCGGGAAGTCGCGCCCACCGCCCCCGACATGCGCGAACTCCTCGCCAAGGCGGGTCTCGGCGAGGCCATGCACAAGCTCCCGGCGGAGCTGTCCGGCGGTATGCGGCAGCGCGCCGCGATCGTGCGCGCCTTCGGCCTGCGGCCCGACGTGCTCGTCATGGACGAGCCCTTCTCGGCGCTCGACGAGTTCACTCGCGAGAGCCTCCAGGACCAACTACTGGACCTCTGGGACGAGTTGAAGACGACGGTCCTGTTCGTCACCCACTCCGTCCCCGAGGCCGTCCGGCTCTCCGACACCGTGGTCGTGATGGCGCCGCGCCCCGGCCGCATCGTGGACATCATCGACGTCGACCTGCCACGGCCGCGCGGTGACCGCCTCTTCGGGGAGCGCCGCTTCCACGAGTACGAGGACCTGATCCGAGACCGCCTTCGCCGTGCCTGGCACGGCGAAGCCGCGTGAGTGGGGGCGCGAGGACATGACCGTAGCCGACGAACGCACCACCGCTCCGGCGACCGAGATCGAACCGCCCGTCGGGCCGTCACGCTTCAGCCTCAGCCACCCGCGGTCCCGGATCACGTGGATCCGCCCGTCCGTCTGGTCGCCCCTCCTGGTGACACTGGCCGTCCTCGCCGCCCTCTGGCAGTGGGGAGCCGAGGAACTGCCGTATCTGCTGCCGCCGTTGCCGGACATCGGCAGCTCGCTCACCACCCAGTTCGGCTACTACGTCGACAACGCCCTGGTCACCCTGGGCGAGGCGGTGGCCGGCCTCGCGATGGGGTTCACCGCGGCGTTCGTCCTCGCGGTGCTGACCAGTGAACTCCCCCTGGTACGCCGGGCGGTCATGCCGATCGCGGTAGTCCTCAACGTCACCCCGCTCGTGGCGATCGCACCGGCACTGGTCGTGGCCTTCGGTTTCGGCCCGCTGCCCAAGCTCGTCATCGCCGGCCTGATCTGCTTCTTCCCGATCCTCATCAACACCGCGACCGGCCTGCGGTCCGTGCCGCAGCAGGTGCTGCAGGTGTACCGGACGATGGACGCCAGTCGCTTCGAGCTGCTGCGGCACGTGCGCATCCCCAACGCGCTGCCGTACGTGTTCGCGGCGCTGCGCATCGTCTTCCCGCTGTCGATCGTGGGCGCCGTGGTGGCCGAGATGTCGGCGTCGGGATCGACCGACGGCCTCGGCACCGCGATCAGTGTGGCCTCGTCGATGAATCAGCTGCCGGTCGTATACGCCTCGATCCTCGTCCTCGCGGTCATGGGCGTACTGCTGCTGCTCGTCGTGACGCTGGTCGAGCGCCGCGTCCTCCGTTGGCACGACAGCGCGCACAACTGACGCGCTCTCATACCGACTTACCCACACCCGCCTCGCTCCTCCCGTGACCCGCGATAGCGGAGCGCTTGACGGCCCACGCCCTCATCCACACCACTCCCCGGCGCCCGGCGCCAGTTTGGAGTCACGCATGTCACCGACGTCAGCCATGTCACCCCTGCGGAACCGCCTCACCAGATCCGGCCTCGCCTCCCTCGCCGCCGTCGCACTGACGGTCGGCGTCGCGGGATGCGGCTCGGACTCCGGCGACAGCACCTCGACGGGATCGGAAGGTTCCGCGATCTCCGCCGAGCGCTGCGCCGAGAACAAGGCCGCCGGCAAGATCACGTACCTGTCGGGCTACCAGTACCAGTCGTCCGTGTCGATCCTGGAGTACATCGCCGCCGACAAGCTCGGCTACTTCAAGGACCTCTGCCTCGACGTCGGCCTCAAGCCCGGCACCGGCGACACGGCACAGAACACCAAACTGCTCGCCAGCGGACAGGCGACCGTGAGTCCCGTCTCCCAGCAGGACGTCATCCAGGCACGGGCCAACGGGATCGACATCACGGGTATCTCCTCGTACTCGGACGCCGGGCTCGAAATCCTGATGACGAACAAGGACATCACCGACCTGACCCAGCTCGACGGCAAGGTCGTCGGCCACAAGGGCTTCGTACCCGCCGGCGTCAGGGCGATGCTGGTCAAGGCCGGGGTCAAGTGGGACTCGCTCAAGCTGGTCAAGCAGGGGTACGACCCCTCCGTACTGCCGCGCAGGCAGGGCGGCCTCGAAGCGCTCACCGGATTCGTCTCGAACGAGCCCAACCAGCTCAGGGCGGCCGGCAAGGACGTCACCGTGTGGAAGCCGGTCGACTACGGCGTCCCGGGCTCACTCGGCGCGATGGCCGTCAACCCCGCGTTCGCCAAGAAGCACCCGCACGCCGTCGAGGACATCCTGCGCGCCGCGCTGCACGCCTACGACTACTGCTCGGCCGGCGACAAGCACATCACCGAGTGCGTCGGGTACGCGGCGCGGTTGTCCGGACCGACGTACGACAAGAAACTGAACGCGACCATCTGGAAGACCGAGACACAGGTCGCCAAGGACAACCCGACGCCCGGACAGCCGTTCGGCGCCATCGACCCCAAGAACGTCGGGGGGCTCGTCGACATGCTGCACCAGTTCAAGATCGTGCCCGACAGCGTGACCGCCGCCCGGGCCGAGGGGTGGTTCGACGCCTCCCCCGTGAAGAACATCCACACCGCCGACAAGCTTGTCTGGCCCGCCCCGTAGCCGCATCGCGCCGGGACTGAAGCCCGCACGGCTCCCGGCCCCCTACACACACATGGCAGCGGAAATCTCCTGGAAAGGCCCACCAACGTGCCAGCGAAAGAGTACGGAATCTTCCTCCCCATCGGGAACGGCGGATGGATGCTGTCCACGACCGCGCCCCATCCCGAGGCGACCTACGCGTGGAACAGGCGCGCGGCCGTGCACGCGGAGACCATCGGCCTCGACTTCGTCATGTCGATGGCGAAGTGGCGCGGCTTCGGCGGCAGCACCGACCACTGGGGCCGCTCGCTCGAATCGATGACGATGATGGCGGCGCTCGCCGAGGCGACCAGCCGCGTCAAGATCTGGGCGACCCTGCACGCCAACGTCCACAACCCCGCCCTCGCGGCGAAGATGCTCACCACCCTCCAGGACATCTCCGGCGGCCGCGCCGGCATGAACATCGTCAACGGCTCGTACGCGGGCGAGTTCGAGCAGTTCGGCGAGTGGGACCCCGAGCTCAGCCACGCGGACCGCTACGAGATGACGGAGTTGTGGACGGAGGCGGTCACCCGGCTGTGGACCGAGGACTCCGTCACCATGCGGACGCCGTACTTCGACCTCGTCGACTGCGAGTCCCGCCCGCATCCGGCCACCCGGCCGACCCTCATCAACGCGGGCCGGTCACAGGAGGCGCGCCGTTTCCAGGCCGCGTACGCCGACGGGGCCTTCCTCGCCGCCGAAAGCCTCGACGAGATGCGGCAGCTCTCGGCGGACGTCCACCGGCGGGCGAAGGCCGGCGGCCGGGTCTGCAAGACCTACTCGATGCTCACCGTCGTCCAGGACGAGACCGACGAGCTGGCCGCCAAGAAGGTGAAGGAGTGGGGCGCGGGCCTCGACCGCGAGGCGCTCACCCATATGCGCCGCACCTGGGGCGTGCCCGAGGACCAGGCTCGCGCGTGGGCCGAGGGCGCGGGCGGTGAGGCCGCGTTCCAGACCCCGTACGTCGCGGGATCGGCGCGGACGGTCACCGATCACATCGAGTTCATCGTGCGCGAGGCCGACCTCGACGGGCTCATGCTGATCTTCCCGGAGTACGACGAGGACATGCTGCTGTTCGGCGAGACCGTGCTGCCCGCCCTGCGCGAGCGTGACGAGGTGGCGGCCTGATGTCCGATCTGCGGGACAGGCAACTCGCCCACCTCACCCGGCCCGGCAGCAGGCCCGCGCTCGTCGTGGTCGACGTACAGCGGGACTTCGCCGATCCGGACCGCCTCGCCGAATACGGCCTGACGGATGCCGCCCTCTCGGCACTCGACCAGGCGGTCAGCCGCATCGGCGACCTCGTAGATGCCGCGCGTGCGGCCGAAGTGCCCGTCGTCTGGGTCGAGTTGGGCAGTGATCCGGCACGTCCGTGGCGGTCCAGCAACTGGCTGCGCGGTGGCGACTACGACGCGCCCATGGGCCCGGACGAGCCGTGTGTCCTCGGTACGCCCGGGGCGGAGTGGTACCGCATGCGGCCTGCCGAAGACGAACCGCGCGTGGTCAAGCGCGGGTACAGCGGCTTCCTCGGCACCGATCTCGACGCGCGGCTGCACGCGGCCGGCTGCGACTGGCTCACCGTCGTGGGCCTGACGAGCGAGTGCTGCGTCGACGCGACCGCCCAGGACGCCGTGCAGCTGGACTGGCCCGTCGTCGTTCCCCGGGACGCGACGGCCGCCTACGACCTCGACGTCAACGCCGCGGCCCTGGTCCAGCTGGGACTCAACGTGGCCGTGCTCAGCGACACCGACGAGGTCGTCGAACTGTGGAAGAAGGGCGTGCGGTGAACGGCATGCACATCGGCTTCGACCTCTCCTTCACGCACACCGAGGGTGCGTGGGCCCGGCAGGGCTCGTGGGTCGGGCAGGACTTCCCGGACGTACGCATGTACATGGAACTCGCGCGGACGGCCGAGCGGGCCGGCGTCGGCATGCTGTTCTTCGGCGACGGCAGCGGCATCCCCAGCACTTGGCGCGGGAGCATCGAACCGGCCGTGGAATGGGGCATCCAATGGCCGCGCCACGACATGTCGCCGGTCATCGCGGCCATGTCCACCGTGACCGAGCGGATCGGCTTCGGTCTCACGTATTCGTCGACGTTCATGCATCCGTTCTACGTGGCCCGGCTGCTCAACTCGCTCGACCATGTGACGGGCGGGCGCATCGCGTTCAACGTGGTCGCCTCGACGCGCGGCGCGGACGCGGCGAACTACGGGTTCGCGGAGCTGATGGACCACGACCTGCGGTACGAGCGGATGGAGGAGTTCGTCGCGGTCTGCCGCGCGCTGTGGGACTCGGTGGCACCCGACGCCATCGTGCGCGACCGGGACACGGGCCGGTTCGCCGACCCCTCGAAGGTGCACCCGATCGATCACAAAGGGCGCTTCTTCACCGTCAAGGGCCCGCTCGCCTCGGTACCCAGTCCGCAACACCACCCGCTCATCGTCCAGGCGGGCAACTCGCCCCGGGGCATCGCCGCTTCGGCCCGGCTCGCCGATCTCGTCTTCGGTTTCGGCGGCAACCTCATGGCCCAGCACCGCCACCGCAAACTGCTCGACGAGGCACTCCTCGCCGAGGGACGCGACCCGGCCGAGGTGGGCATCCTCTGGGCCACGCAGGTCATCGTCGGCCGTACGACGGCCGAAGCGGAGGCACGCCGCGACGCGGTGCACGAGTTCTGGAACGAGGAGGCCGTCGCCACCTACCTGTCGCACAACGCCGGATACGACCTCTCGACGCTGCCGGAGTCGTTCCGGCTGGCCGAGCTGCGCGACGAGATCGTGGCGGCCAACGCGAGCCCCGCGGGTCTTGTCGGCTCGCTCATCGCCGAGTTCGGCGAGCACCACACGATGAGCCGGAGCGAGTTCTTCGCGCACGGCCGCGGCAGGGCGACGGGGCTCGACCACAGCATCGTCGGCGACTTCGCCACCGTCGCCGACGCGCTGGAGGAGAACTTCGCCGCGACCGGATCGCGCGGCGGCTACATGTTCTCCAGCCCGCTGGCCATGCCCTCGGGCTTCGCCGAGATCAGCGAGCTGCTGCTGCCGGAGCTGCGCCGCCGCGGCGCGCTCGCGCCTGTCTACCCCGGCGCCACACTGCGCGAGAACCTGGCGGTGTGAGATGACCGCAGGGACGAGCGAGCGAGGCCACTGGCTCGCCCTCGGCAGTCTGTGCGCGGGGTTCTTCATGCTGCTGCTCGACAGCACGATCACCTCGGTCGCACTGCCCGCGCTGATCAGCGGCCTGCACACCACCGAGACCCTGGCGATGTGGGTCAACAGCGGTTACCTCATCGCCTACGCGGTGCCGCTGATCATCGCGGGACGGCTGGGCGACCGCTACGGACACCGGCGGGTCCACCTGGTCGGGCTCGCGGCCTTCACCCTCGGGTCGCTGCTGTGCGCGCTGGCCCCCACCATCACGGCACTCGTCGTCTGGCGGGTGGTCCAGGGCGTCGGTGCCGCGCTGATGACGCCGCAGTGCCTAACCATCATCAAGGCGCTGTTCCAGCCGCCGCATCTCGCCGTGGCACTCGGCACCTGGGGTGCCGTCGGCGGAGCCGCGGTGGCCGTCGGGCCGCTGGCCGGCGGCCTGCTCGTCGACGCCGGCGGCTGGCCCGCGGTGTTCTGGGTCAATGTCCCGGTGGGCATCGCCGCGATGGTCGCCGTGGCCGCGTTCGTACCGGTCCTCCCCCGCCAGAAGGCGGGCATCCCGGTGTGGGCGATCTGCGCGAACGCGACCGGCGTCGGTGCCCTCGTCCTCGGTATCCAGGGCACGGACGCCGCGAGCGCCGACGTGCTGGACATACCCCGGTGGCTGCTCGCAGCCACCGGCACCCTGGTTGTCGTGGGCGTCATATGGCTGCAACGCCGGGACGGACAGCGGGCGTTGGTGCCGGTCGCGCTGCTGCACAGCCGCGGGTTCGTCACCGCGTCCTGGGCCGGCGCCGCCGCGGCGTTCAGCGCCGGCTCGGCCATGATCCCCCTCATGCTCTACCTCCAGCAGGAGCGCGGGCTCGATGCCGGAGCGGCGGCCCTCACCCTCGTGCCGATGGGCGTGCTGTGCCTGCTCGGCGCACCCGTCTCGGCACGGCTCAACAACGGCATCGGGCCCCGCGCGGTCGCCGTCATCGGCTCTCTCGCCCTCGTCCTGTCCATCGGAGCCTCGGCCGTGCTCGTCGCAACGGACGCACCGGTCTCCGCCCTGACCGCCGCCTTCGCGGTGTACGGCGTGGCCAACTCGTTCGTCTGGTCGCCCCTCTCGATCGCGGCGGTGACCGCGGTCGCTCCGGACCAGGTCGGGGCGGCGTCCGGAGCCTTCAACGCCATGAAGCAACTCGGCGCGGTGCTCGGCAGCGCGGTCTGTGCCGTTCTGCTGGCCGCATCCGACTACGCGACCACCCTCGGCGGCCTCGCCGCCGTCGGACTGCTCTGCCTCCTCGCGTCCGTGTTCCTCCGAGTCGGCCGGCCCGGAGCCGAAGCTCCCGCGGCGTCCGCCGCCGCGCCCCCGCTACCCACAGGAGTCGCCTGATGAAAACCGTCGCAGTCGTCGGAAACCCCAAGGCCGGCTCACGCACCCGCGATGCCGCCGAACGCCTGGCCGCGGCCCTGGAACTGGATTACGAGGTCCTCGAAGTCACCGCGCTCGGGGCCGGTCTGCTCGGCTGGGGCGACCCGGACGTCACCGCGGCCGTCGAGCGGGTGCGGTCCGCCGACGTGGTGATCGCGGCATCACCCACCTACAAGGGCACCTACACCGGCCTGCTCAAGGTCTTCCTCGACCAGTTCCCCACGGATACCGGCCTCGCGGGCCAGGTGGCGCTGCCCCTCATGCTCGGCGCGGGCCCCGCACACGCGCTCGCCCCCGAACTCACCCTCAAACCAGTGCTAGTCGAACTCGGTGCGACCTGTCCCGCGCAGGGCCTCTACCAGCTCGACTCCACCTACACGACGGATGACTCACTCGCCCGCTGGATCGGACGGTGGGGCCGGATCGTGCTCGACGCCGCGAAGACGAGGGCCGCTCGATGACGACGACAGAAGAGACGGCAGAGGAGACGGCAGAAGGGACGACGATGGAAGGCTTCACCTCGGATCCGGACGAGATGAAGACGGCGTTCTCCGGATTCCCGTCGGGAGTCGCGGCCCTCTCGGCGCGTGTCCTCGGCGAGCCGACGGTCATGATCGTCTCGTCGTTCGCCGTCGGGGTGTCCTACAACCCGCCCATGGTCTCCTTCGCCGCCCAGCACACCTCGACGACCTGGCCGGTACTGTCCCGCGCCCAGACGATCGGCATCTCCGTCCTGGGCGAGGGGCACAGCGACAAGACCCGGCAGCTCGCCTCCCGCAGCAAGGCCGGCAGGTTCACCGACCTCGGTACGGTGGAAGCGGCATCCGGCGCGATCTTCCTCGAAGGCGCGCCGGTCTGGCTGGAGTGCACCGTCGAGCACAGCTATCCGGCGGGCGATCACGACATCATCGTGCTGCGTGTGCTCGCCATGCTGACCGACGACGACCGCAATCCGCTCGTCTGGCACCGTCAGACACTCAAGATGCTGGGCAGCTGAGGCTGTAGCCAGTACCGGCGCCCGGCCCACGTCTCCACGCGGCGGCCGGGTTCAGGGCCGCGGAACGTTGCGCAGGTTGGCCCTGGCCAGGTCGAGCATCTTGCCCACGCCCCCGTTGAGCACCGTCCGCCCTGCCGAGAAGGCGAAGCCCTTCACCTGTTCGCCGGAGATGTGCGGCGGGATCGACAGGGCGTTGGGGTCGGTGACCAGATCCACCAGGCAGGGCCCGTCGTGGGCCAGCGCCTCGCGCAGGCCTTCGCGGATCTGCCCGGGCTTCTCGATGCGGACGGAGTGGATTCCGACGCCCTTGGCGATGGCGGCGTAGTCCACCGGCTCGTGGTCGGTCTGGTAGTCAGGCAGGCCGTCGACCATCATCTCCAGCTTGACCATGCCGAGCGAGGAGTTGTTGAAGACGATCGTCTTCACCGGCAGGTTGTGCAGCTTGACGGTGAGCAACTCGCCCATGAGCATGCCGAGTCCGCCGTCGCCCGACATCGAGATCACCTGACGGCCGGGGTAGGCGAACTGGGCGCCGATGGCGTGCGGGAGGGCGTTGGCCATGGTCCCGTGCAGGAACGAACCGATGACACGGCGGCGGCCGTTGGGCGTGAGGTAACGGGCCGCCCACACGTTGCACATTCCGGTGTCGACGGTGAACACCGCGTCGTCGTCGGCGAGTTCGTCGAGGATCGCGGCCGGGTACTCGGGGTGGATCGGCACGTGGTGCTCGACGTTGCGGGTGTAGGCGGAGACCACGTTCTCCAGGGACTTGGCGTGGTGGCGCAGCGTCCGGTCCAGATACGAGCGGTCGCGCTTGGCCTCGACCAGCGGCAGCACCGCGCGCAGCGTCTCGCCCACGTCGCCGTGCACGCCCAGTTCCAGCGCGGTCCGCCGCCCGATCCGCCCCGCGTCATGGTCGATCTGCACGGTGTTGGCCTGCGGCAGGAAGTCGTCGTACGGGAAGTCGGTGCCGAGCAGCACCACCAGGTCGGCCTCGTGCATCGCGTCGTAGCAGGCGCCGTAGCCGAGCAGTCCGCTCATGCCGACGTCGTACGGGTTGTCGTGCTGGATCCACTCCTTGCCGCGCAGTGTGTGCCCGATGGGTGAGTGCACCCGGCCCGCGAGCTCCATCACCTCGGCGTGCGCGTCCCGGACGCCCGCTCCGCAGAAGACCATCACCTTCTCGGCCGCGTTGAGCTGCACCGCGAGGTCCCGCACCTGCTCGGCCGGCGGTACGACCCGGCCGCGGGCGGTGACGAAACTGCTCGACCCGGTGGGGTTGGTGGCGGGTGCGTGGGACAGGTCGCCGGGCATGACGAGCACCGACACCCCGTTGTCGGACAGTGCGCGTTGGACGGCGATCCGCACCATGCGGGGCATCTGCGACGGCTGGCTGACCATCTCGCAGTACTGGCTGCACTCGGTGAACAGCCGCTCCGGGTGCGTCTCCTGGAAGAACCCGGTGCCGATCTGCTTCGAGGGGATGTGGGAGGCGATCGCGAGCACCGGGGCGCCGGAGCGGTTCGCGTCGTACAGGCCCTGGATCAGGTGGGTGTTGCCGGGTCCGCAACTGCCCGCGCACACCGCGAGCCGCCCGGTCAGCTGCGCCTCGGCCGCGGCGGCCAGCGCCGCCGCCTCCTCGTTGCGCACATGGACCCACTCGATGCCCTCGGTACGCCTGATCGCGTCCACGACGGGATTGAGGCTGTCGCCGACGACGCCGTAGATCCGTTCCACCCCTGCCTGTCGCAGGACATCGATCAACTGCTGTGCCACGGTCGGATGACGCACCGGGATCCTCCTTGAACGGGGTTGTCGGCAGTTCGGGTTCCATCGGATCACAGAGGCGGTGCGGGGCACCGAGCCCACCCGACGGGTGAACGTCACACGGCCCGCGTGCCAGTACAGCGGACGCCGCCCGCGCCCCGGCGAGTCAGGGCCGCCACGATGCTCCGCCCCGGCGCGGACCGCTGCCCGCCGGTACGACCCGAGCGTGTTGCCGCCGGATCACCACGAGGTCATGCCAACGCCGGGCGGGCGACGGTGGAGCTCATCGCGGCCGGCACGCTCGCCGCCTCAATGTCCACGCCGCCGAAGACGGCGCCGTGGGCAGCTGATCGCGACGGCCCTGACTCGCCGGGGCGCGGGCGGCGTCCGCACCGGTGCCGCGGCTCGCGCCGGGCACCAGGGCGGCCTCGACGCCGGGCGGTCCGCCCGCCGTCCTCGTCAACTCCCCGACGCCCGCGGCGCCTGCGTGAGTGGGACTCGCTCAGCTCGCCTTGATCGCCGAGGCGTTGGCGGCCAGCCAGGCGTCGAAGCTCTTGAGCTCCGGGTGAAGTGCGCGCACCTTGTCCAGATCACGGGCGCCGGTGAACTCCTGATCGAAGTCGCCGTAGTACTGGAACATGTTGCCGAGCTCCTCGGCGGCCGGCATGTCCAGGGTGCGGAAGACGTCGTAGGGCACCGCCTGGAAGCGCACCGGCTCGCCGAGGACCGCTTCGAACTTCGCCGCGTACTGCGCGCCGGTCAGATGCTCCCCGGCCAGGCCGACGGTCTCACCGACAAGCCCCTCGCCGCCCTTGAAGATGCCCAGGGCTGTCCGGCCGATGTCCTCGACGTCCACTCCGGAGAGGTACTTGCCGTCCTCGATCGGCAGGGACAGCGTCAGCACGCCGTCCTCTCCGCGCTGGGGGCCCAAGCCCTGCAGGAAGCCCTGGAAGAAGAAGGTGGTGTTGAGGAAGGTGGTCGGTACTCCGGCCTGCCGGAACAGGTCGTTGGCCTCACCCTTGGCGTCGAAGTGCGGCACGTTGTATTTGTCCTGCAGGACCGGCATCCGGCTGTCGTCCAGTGGCAGCAGCTCGCGGGTGTCCTCCAGCGTCGACCACACCACGTGCTTGAGGCCTGCCGCCTTGGCCGCCCGCACCAGGACGTTGACCTCCTCGGTCTCCTTGGCCGCCGAGCCGTGCGCCCAGAAGTTGGTGACCAGGAAGGCGCCGTAGGCACCCTCGAACGCCTTGTGCACGCTGGGCTCGTCGTAGAAGTCCGCCTGGACGACCTCGGCCCCGAGCGCGGCGAGCTCCCGGGCGGCGGGCGAGTCCGGGTTCCTGGTGAGCGCGCGAACCGTGAAACCCGACTCCGGGTCGGCGAGGATCGCCCGCGCGGCACCGCCGCCCTGGGCACCCGTCGCTCCGGTGACCGCGATGACCTTCTGCTCACTCATAGCTACTGCTCCTGTCCGAAGACTCGGGGGTGATGCGTCAACAAGAACGTAACGTCGAATACGGTGACGCGTCAACTTCTTCGGTCAGGCTGCGCGACGCCAAGCAATGACCACGACCACTAGCGCCGACGATGCCGTCCAGCACGCCGATTCCGGAGCGTCGTGACCGTCAGGCGCAAGATCCTTGGCGCCTGACGGTCACGGCCGAGGTACCCCTGAACAAGGGGGTGCGGGACTCGACGGGCCAGGCCCGACCGGGGCGTTTCCCACGCCCCGCCGCCCGGGCCGGTGATTTCACATCGCCAGAGTGAGGGTGACAGCGGTGGCGACCGCGACCAGGGCGAGGATGCCGGGAGCCATCGCGTTACCGCGGGTCTCAGGGTTGGCGTAGTCGCCCACCTTGGCGTGGAAGCCGATCGCCCCGACCATCGTGACGGCGAAGCCGACAGCGGCGGCGATACCCAGAGGCTGCCAGAAGAGCCCCACGACCAGACCGACGGCGGCGGCGGCCTCGGCGAGCCCGATGAAGCGGACGAACCCGGCACTCAGCCCCATGTGCGACTGCAGCCCGGCGGAGACGTCCCCCTTGAGCAGAACCTTGGGCGCACCGGCAGCGAGCGACACCAGAGCCAGGAGCACACTGAGGACTGCGGCGGCGATGTACATGGGGACGGGTTTCCTTCCAGCTGGACACCTGCCCCGAGCAGGACACATGTCATTGGTTGACTGATCAACCGGGAGCATAGGACGCTAAGGTTGATGCGTCAATAATGTCACCGAGGGGCACGCCCCACCCCTCGGAATAGCGACACCTGGCCACACGTTCCCCGAATGTTGACTCGTCAACCAAATGAAAGAGGATGAGCGCGATGCAGTTCGGGATCTTCACCGTCGGCGATGTCACCATCGACCCGACCACAGGCCGGAAGCCCACCGAGCACGAGCGGATCAAGGCCATGGTCACCATCGCGCAGAAGGCCGAGGAGGTCGGACTGGACGTCTTCGCCACCGGCGAGCACCACAACCCGCCCTTCGTCCCCTCCTCCCCCACCACCATGCTGGGCTGGATCGCCGCCCGCACCGACCGCATCATCCTCTCCACGGCCACCACCCTGATCACCACCAACGACCCGGTGAAGATCGCCGAGGACTACGCGATGCTCCAGCACCTGGCCGACGGCCGGGTGGACCTGATGATGGGCCGCGGCAACACCGGACCCGTCTACCCCTGGTTCGGCAAGGACATCCGCCAGGGCATCGAGCTGGCCGTCGAGAACTACGCCCTGCTGCACCAGCTGTGGCGCCAGGACGTCGTGGACTGGGAAGGCCGCTTCCGCACCCCACTGCAGGGCTTCACCTCCACACCGCGCCCGCTCGACGGCGTACCCCCCTTCGTCTGGCACGGCTCCATCCGCTCCCCCGAGATCGCCGAACAGGCCGCCTACTACGGCGACGGGTTCTTCGCCAACAACATCTTCTGGCCCAAGGAGCACTTCCAGAAGCTGATCGACCTCTACCGCCGGCGCTACGCGCACTACGGACACGGCACCGCGGAGCAGGCCGTCGTCGGCGTCGGCGGCCACGTCTTCATGCGCCGCAACTCCCAGGACGCGGTACGGGAGTTCAGGCCGTTCTTCGACCACTCGCCACAGATGGGCGGCGGGCCGTCGCTGGAGCAGTACATGGAGCAGACCCCGCTGACCGTCGGCAGCCCGCAGGAGGTCATCGACAAGACGCTCACCTTCCGCGAGCACTTCGGCGACTACCAGCGTCAGCTGTTCAACCTGGACGGCGCGGGCGTGCCGCTGAAGACCGTACTGGAACAGCTCGACCTGCTCGGCGAAGAGGTGATCCCCGTCCTGCGCGAGGAGTTCGCCAGGAATCGGCCCGCGAACGTGCCCGCCGGCCCCACCCATGCCGCACTGCTCACCGCACGCGACACCCGGACCGAATCCGCGGACTCGGCTATCCGAGGCGGGTAGTAGTTGACGCATCAACATAGGCTTGGGTATCTTGTGGATACATCAACAAGAACACCGGTTGCCGGGCGCCCAAGGAGGACAAGTGACGGTCAAGGTGATCGACGTACCCGAAGCACGCCGATACGAGGCCACGGTGGACGGTTGGACCGAGGTGGCGGGCTTCTCGCAGTACATCCGCACATCGGAACTGATCGCCTTCCTGCACACGGAGGTGGATCCGGGCTTCGAGGGCAGAGGGGTCGGTTCCGCGCTCGCCCGGACCTCCCTCGACGAGGCACGCGCCGCCGGGCTGAGGGTGCTGGCCACCTGCCCCTTCTACGCGGGCTGGATCGGCCGTCACCCCGAGTACGCCGACCTGCTGTACCAGTCCCGGAGCAAGGTCAGCGACTGACCCGGCCGACCGGCCGGCCGAAGTGGTGCACCGCTGCCCCTCGGGTGCGCTGCGGTACGACGGTGATGCCGACGGAGGCGACGCCACCACCCGGTTCCCCCTGAACCCTTTACCCAGGCAAGAGTACGGAGTTGAGCGAGATGTCCCTTGCTGTGCAGTTCTCCGAGTACGGCACCAGTGAAGTGCTGCGCGTCGTGGACGTTCCGGCGCCCGCCCCCGGCCCCGGGCAGGTGCGGCTCGCGGTACGGGCGGCCGGCGTCAATCCGTTCGACTGGAAGGTCATGCAGGGGTTCATGAGCGAGATGATGCCCCTCGATCTCCCGGCGGGCCTCGGGTCCGACGTGGCAGGTGTGGTGGACCAGGTCGGGGAGGGAGTGACCGCCTTCGCCGTCGGCGACGAGGTCCTCGGGATCTCAAGCACCCCGGCCTACGCCCGGACGGCGGTCGCCGACGCCGCCGCGCTGGTCGCCAAGCCGGCCACCGTCCCCTGGGAGGTCGCCGGAGCTCTGGCGACTTCGGGCGGAACCGCGTGGACGGTCCTCGAACGTCTCAAGGTCGCCCAGGACGAGACCCTGCTGATCCATGCCGCCTCCGGTGGCGTGGGCGCGTTCGCCGCCCAGCTCGCGGTGGCCCGTGGCGCGCGAGTGATCGGCACCGCGAGCCAGGGCAACCACGAACGGCTGCGCTCGCTCGGCGTGCTCCCCGTCGCCTACGGCGACGGGCTCGCCGACCGGGTACGGGCGATCGCCCCCGAGGGGGTCGACGCCGTACTCGACGTCTCCGGCCGCGGCGAGATCCCGCTGTCCATCGAACTCGCGGGAGGCCCCGAGCGCGTCCTCACCCTGGTGGCCTTCGACGCCGGACACCTGGGCATCCAGGTCCACACGGACGGCCCGAGCGGGAACGGCAGCAAGGCCCTGCGCGACATCCTCGCCCTCATCGGGGAAGGACGACTGCACGTCCCGGTCTGGCACACCTACCCCCTCACAGAAGCAGCCACCGCACTCGACCTGAGCCGTACGGGACACGTCGGCGGCAAGCTCGTACTGCTCCCGTAGACAACCACGGAGCCGCGGCGACCGCGACGGTACACCGGCCGACGGTGACCGGCGGTTGCCGCGGTGGCCGGTTCCGGTTCCGGCAGCCCGGCGAAGGCGACCGGCGGCTCGCCGGGACGTCCCGCGCCGGAGCGACCTGTCCCATCGCCCCTCTATACGGCCGGCAGGGTGCGGGCGCCGAGCCGCGACGCGCCGCCACCCCAGCCGCATTCGTGGACGAACCACGCCGTCGGTCACAGGCTCTTTTCGACGCGGCCGACGAGCGCTTGCACCTCCGCTCCCTGGGAGGCTGTCAGTGTTCCCTTGTCAACCTGCCGGGCCCGCTCGTGTGCTGCCGGCGCGCCCGGAGCGTCCAGGTTCGCCGACAGGTCACGCAGTTCTCCGGCCGCCTACTTGGCCTCGCCGAGGCCACCGAGGTCGGTGTCGACGCCGAAGCGGTAGGACCCCGAACCGACCTCGAACACGGCGGCCCCGTCCTCCATCCGGAGGAATCGGACACCCTTGGCCCCGTCAGCCGGTCGGCCGCCCTCGGTGACCGCCCGACGCGTCGTCGCCGGGACGTGCACCTCGGCGACGGTGTTGACCGGGACCTTCACCTTCAGGTCGAGAGCGCCGTTGTCCGTACTCCACCGCGACGACAGAAGCCCGTACACGGTCTTGAGGCTGCCCGAGCCTTCCGTCAGGTTTCCGCCGGGCGCCGGCGCGATCCGGGAGCGCCGGTAGCCGGGGTCGATCGCGGAGAGACCGCCGATGTTCTGGAACATCCAGTCACCCACGGCACCGTAGGCGTAGTGGTTGAAGGAGTTCATGTCGACCGGGCCGAAGTCGCCGTTGGGCATGATCGAGTTCCAGCGCTCCCACACGGTGGTGGCACCGGTCACGACCTCGTAGCCCCAGGACGGGTAGTCCTTGTGCAGCAGCATCTTGTACGCCAGATCGTCCCGGCCGATCCTGCTCAGGGCGGGCAGCAGCAACGGCGTACCGATGAAGCCGGTCCGCAAGTGGTGGTCGGTGAGCGCCAGTTTGGCCACGAACTTCTCGCCGACCTTCTCGACCAGTGCCGGATCCGAGATCAGATCCATGCCGAGGGCCATCGCGTACCCGGTCTGCGAGTTGCGCTTCACGGTGCCGTCAGCCGCGACGTAGGCCTTGGTGAACGCGGCGCGGATGTCGGCGGAGAGCTTGCTGTACTCGGCGGCCGCCGAGTCGTCGCCGAGGGCCTTGGCCGTCTCCGCCATCATGCGGGCGTTCTCGGCGTAGTAGGCCGTGCCCAGGATGCCCTGCTCGGTCGGGTCGTCCAGATGCAGCCAGTCGTCGGTGAAGAAGGTGGTGCGGCCGGGTTCGAGCAGGTCCGGTCCGGCGCTGTCGCGCACGAACTGGAAGAACTTCCGCATGGCCGGGTAGTTCTCCCGCAGGATGCGGGTGTCGTCGTAGGAGCGCCACACGGAGTACGGCACGGTGATCATCACGTCCGACCAGCCGACACCGCTGTCGCCGAACTGCCCCTGCGGGGTCGGTACGACCGCCGGCAGATCACCGTTGGCGTACTGGGAGTTGCGTACGTCCGCCATCCAGTGCGACAGGAACGCGCGGGTGTCGACGAGGTAGTTGGCCGTCGGTGCGAACAGGCTGATGTCACCCGTCCACCCCAGGCGCTCGTCGCGGGCCGGGGTATCGGTGGGAATGGAGAGGAAGTTGCCCCGCTGGCTCCACGAGATGTTGCTCACCAGTTGGTTGAGCATGCCGTCCGAGGTCTTCAGCGTGCCGGTGGCCGGGAGGTCGGATCCCCACACCACTCCCTTGATGCCGGAGAGCGCGGGAGGCGCACTCACCCCGGTGATCTCGATGTAGCGGAACCCGTGCTGGGTGAAGGTGGGCTCGTACGTCACCGATCCGGTCTCGGCGAAGACATAGCGGTCGGTGACCTTGGCCGTGCGGAAGTTGTCGGTGTAGAGGGTGCCGTTCTTGTTGAGCACCTCCGCGTAACGGATCTTGACCGTCTGGCCGGCGGAACCGGTCAGCGTCAGCCGCGGCACGCCGACCATGTTCTGACCGAGGTCGTAGACGTAGGTCCCGGCGGTGGGCTCGGTCATCTTCTTTGCGTCGAGCACCTGGGTCCGGCGCACGGGCTCGTCGCTCTGCGGGACCAGGAGCGCGGTCCGGGATTCCAGGCTCGCGGCGGGTGCCCACTTCGCGTCGTCGAATCCCGGCCGGCTCCAGCCCGACGGCTTCAGACGGGCGTCGTAGGTCTCGCCGTCCTGCAGGTCGGCCTTTACGTAGGGTCCGTCCGCCGCTTTCCATGAACCGTCCGTGGCGACCCAGTCGACCGACCCGTCGGTGTAGGTGATGCGCATCCTGGCCACAAGGGCCGGGGCGTCCCCGTACTGACGGGTCCAGCCGATCCCGACCTTGCCTGCCCACCAGCCGTCCGCCAGGGAGGCGCCGATCGCGTTGTCGCCGCGGGCGAGCAGCTTCGTCACGTCGTAGGTCTGGGACTGGATGCGCTTGTGGTAGTTCGTCCAGCCCGGGGCAAGTACCTGGTCGCCGACCGGCTTTCCGTTGATCTCCAGCTGGTAGACGCCGAGTGCCGACGCGTAGACCCGCGCGGAGGCGACCTTCTTGCCGGGCTTGGTCGCGAAGTCCTTGCGCAGCAGCGGCATCGGCCGGGTCGCGGGTGCGTAGAGGGCGTCCGTGGTGCCGGACACCGCGAGGGCGGAGTCGACGATCTCACCGGCGGTGAACGGGTTCCGTCCGGACGCGAAGTCGGTGTCGAGCAGCGTGTCGCCATCGGTGTTCGTCACGACGGCGTCGTAGACCGTTCCGCGTTCGCCGCAACAATTGTGCGTGCGGAAACCGACGTAGCCCTTCGTGAACGTGGCGTCCGTGAAGGTGTTGACCAGTTTGCCGTCGAGGGTCGTCTTGATACTGGTGCCCGCCACGTCGTAGCGGACGGTGTGCCGGCCGGCGAGGAGATCTGCCTTGGTGAAGCCGTAGGGCGCGAGATCCACCCGCTCGACCACGGTGTAGTTGCCCTTGACCTGCTTGTGCAGGTTCAGCATCGGGGTCGAGTCAGTCACGCTGAACTGCCACATGTACCCGTTGCTCACATCGGAGGCACGCAGGAACATGCCGAAGGCGGCGCTGTCGAGCTTGAACTCGACCGTGGCGGTGTAGTCGGTCCACTTGTCCAGTTCACTCGCGGCCTCAGGGCGAGCGATCCACTCGGCACCGTCCCAGTCGCCGGCATCCAGCAGCCCGGTCTCGAAGTACGCGTCCGCGCTCCACGGACTCGCAACTCCCTTGTCGTCCCAGGCCCGGACACGCCAGGAGTAACGGGTGGCCGACTCCAGGTCAGGACCGCCGTACTCGACGTCGACCTGGCGGTCGGAGACCACCTTCCCCGACGACCACACGTCGGCGGACCCCGGCGTGCGTCCGACCCGGATCTCGTACGCCTTCTGCGAGGTCGCCCGGCGCTCCGACGCCAACTGCCAGCCGAAGACCGGGTCCTCACCATCGATGCCCAGCGGGTTCACCCGGCCGTTGGTGGTCAGAGCCCTCACGGCGAACGGCGCGTCCGACGCCGACGCCGCGCCGGACACAGGCGCCGGTAGGGCCGCCATGCTGCCGAATACGGCCAGCACTACGAAACCCCTCAGCAATATGAGCAGGACTGAGCGCTTTTCGCCCATGGCAACTCCGCGTTGAATCGTTTCAAACACTCAGGTTGCCCGGACGGTACTGATGTGACGTGAGCCACGTCAAGAGGCGGTAGGCAGGTAGATTTGCGATTCATGGGCAGTTCAGCTGTGACGCGGCGGCGCCGGCTCGTGGCGCCGCCGGGATGAGCAAGGCGCAAGCCGCACCCTGCGGCTTGCGCCTAGACGGTTCGGTCGAGTCGGGTTGCCGCCCGCGCCACTTCGACCGGCTCAGCCTGGTCCGCCTGCTCTGACGTGCGCGATCAGCGGGTGCCGGCACCGCCGAGGAGCGGGTCGGGGACCGTGGTCCAGCCCTCCTGGCCCAGGGACAGTTCGGCGTCGGTGAGCAGGGCCGTGTCCAGCACGGAGCGGATCTCCGGCTCGTCGAGGCTGATCCCGGTCAGGGTGATCTCGTTGCGGCGTTCACCGTAGTAGTCGTCCCAGAACCAGGAGGCGAGAGCGCGCCGCTGCGGGGAAGCGGCCTGCCAGGCGCGCGCGTCCGCCTGCCGCAGCCAGCGGTCCGCCTCCCTCAGCTCCAGGTAGGCCCCGGCCGAACGCCAGCTCACGACGGAGTCCGGGCGGCTGCACAGCCACAGGTGGCCCCGGCCGCGGACGACACCGCGCATCGCGGTGGGCAGCGCGGCTGCCAGCCTCCCGGGGTGCAGGGGGCGGCGGGCCCGCCAGAGCACCGTCTCCACACCTGGGCCGGCGCCGTATCGCACAGCCGGTACCGTGACCGGCTCCAGGCGGGCCCGCCACTCACCCTCGGCACCACCAGGCGCGGCCCGCACGAGCGAGGCCGGCAGTTCGGGCCAGGCTCCGTCCATGTCCGGAGGTGTTACGAGGCGGGCACGCGGGTTGAGCTGGGAGGCCAACGCGGCCGCGACAGACGCCTGTTCGCCGTTGCCGCCCGCGGGATCCGGCACGAGCAGTACGTCCGCCGCCTCCACCTGCCGAACGGCGGCCTCGGCCGGGCTCAGGGCCTCACCGCGCTCGCCCCCGCTCCACAGCCGTACCGCCTGATGAACACAACCGACGTCCACCATGAACGACGACGGTTCGACTCCGACCACCACGAGCGCCGGCTCGTAGTAGTCCCCCAGCGAGCCGCTCGCCACGCGAGCACGCCACAACTCCACCAGGAACGGCAGGACATCGATGTCCCCGGGCAGGGCGAGAACCACGTGCACCGGACCCGCACTGCGCCGTAGAGACATCAGGTCCTGGCGGAGAATCACCACGGGATCGCCCTTCGCACTCCAGGCTGCCTCCCGCACGGACGCGTCGGCGCCCGACAGGAACCGCTGGACGACCGGGTACCCCGTCTCCTGACCCTGGATCGACACGGCCAGCGGCACAGCGCGCGGAGACAGCCGCAGCAACTGCTCGACGCCAACGCCCCGCATCTCGGGGGTGTTGCCGCAGACCACACTCAACAGGCCCTTCCGCACGCCGCCGCCCCTCAGTTGAGGCGGGCGACGTGCTGCGGGGCGGGCGCCGCGCGGAGCCGGTCGGGCAGCGTACCGTCGTCGGGCATCCCGGCCCGCAGCCAGGCACCGACCGCTTCGGCGTCGGCCGCGGTGACGAGCGGGCCGAGCCGTACGACGGCTCCGGCCGGCCTGCGATCCGCCGTACAGGGCTGCGCGGCGGCGTGCAGCCCGCGGTCCGACCGGCAGTGCAGAACCTTTTCCAGGCAACCGGTGGAGACCATGACCCCGTGGGGGCAGCCCCGGACGGCCCGGCGCAGCCCGTCCATCAGCCCGTTGGCCTCGGCGTGACATGACGCGCAGACGACGAGGGTGAACGGACGGCTCCTACGGCCGCGTGCCGCGTCATTCATCTCCGCACCCTTCCGAGCTATTGAAAATGGTTTCCATTTTTATAGCACAGTCGGGCATCCGCATCGAGACCGGCAACGACCTGCGCCGTATCGCCGAGATCCTCGCCGAGCGTCCGTTGGAGGAACCGGAGAGCTCCCGGCAGGGGCCCGGCGCGCACCATGACGGCCGTCGTCGGCCCTTCGGGCGCCGGAAAGACCACACTCACCCGCTCGATCGCCCGCTTCTTCGACACCGGCACCGGCACCGGCACGGTGCGCGTCGGCGGCGCGGATGTACGGGAGCTGACGAGCGAGGACCTGATGGCTCAGCCGGCGCTGGTGTTCCAGGACGTCTTCCTCTTCAACGACACGCTGAAAGCCAGCATCCGCGTCGGCCGCCCGGACGCGGCCGAGGAGGAGGTACGCGAGGCCGCCCGGCTCGCCGGAGTCGACGAGCTCGTGGCCCGGCTCCCGCAAGGCTGGGCGACCCGTGTCGGCGAGGGCGGCCTGTCGCTGTCCGGCGGCGGGCCGGCGCGCCTCCGTGGCCCGCGCCGTCCTCAAACGGGCCCCGATCGTGCTGTTGGACCACCGACCGGCTCAGCGCGCCCCGCCGCTTGCGACGGTACGGAACCCTGCCCCCCGGCCTCCGCTGCCCTCGACATGGCGAACCCCTGAACGACCCGCCGATCGCCCTGGATCAGGCCAATCCGGCGCGGCCCCGACTGGACCATCGCCCATGCAGCAGACACTTGCAGAGCGCCCCCTGCCGGAGAGTGACCGGCACGGTCACGGCGGCGGCGCGTGAATTCAGGACGGCGTGACAGCCAGCACTCGGCTGAGCGCGCCATCAGGGCGGGCGGTGAGGTCGCCCCAGGTGCCCTCCTCCACGACTCGGCCGGATTCGAGGACGGCGATGCGGTCGGCGCGGCGGATGGTGGCCGGGCGGTGGGCGATGACGATGGTGGTGCGGTCGCCCTGGGCGAGCGCGGTGGCGAGTTGGGCGTCACCGGCGTTGTCCAGGTGGGCGGTGGTCTCGTCCAGCACGAGGACCCTCGGCTCGGACAGCAGGGCGCGGGCGAGCGCGATCCGCGCGCGCTGGCCGCCGGAGAGGGTCGAGCCGCGCTCCCCGACGAGGGAGTCCATGGGGGCGATCCGGTCGACGCCGCACAACCGGGCTGTTTCGGCGAGGAGTTGGTCGTCCGCGTCCGGTGCGGCGAGGCGCAGGTTCTCGGCGAGGGTGCCGTGGAAGAGGGGGGTGTCCTGGCCGACGACGGCGACGGTACGGCGCAGTTCGGCGTCGGTCAGGTCGCGGAGGTCGACAGGGTCACCGTCTCGGGGCACCAGGCGGACGGCTCCCTCGGACGGATCCCAGAAACGGGCCAGCAGGTGGGCGCAGGTCGATTTGCCGGCTCCCGAGGTGCCGACCAGGGCGAGGGTCTGCCCCGCGGGAACCGTCAGCTCGACCCCGTCCAGCACCGGCAGGCCCCCGTAGTCGAAGCTCACCCGGTGCAGCCGGACGCCCAGGGGACCCGGTGGCAGCGGGCGGGACGAGGCGGGCGGCGGGGCGAGGGCGGGGGCCTTCACCGCCGCGTCTACGCGTGCGGCCGCGGCGCGCAGTCCCACGGCCTGGCTCAGCGCCCTGGCGGACTCGGCGACCGGGCCCAGTACCGACAGCGCGAGCGCCATCGCCGCCGGGGCCCACGCGCCGTGCAGCCGCCCGGAGGTCACGGACTGCGCGGCGGCGGTCACCACGCCGAGGACCGCGAGCACGATGAGGGCGTCGCGGACGGCTGCGGCCATGGCCTCCCAGGTGGCTTCGGCCCGCTGCGCCTCGCCCACCGTGCGGCCCTGTTCGGCGAGCCGGTCGCGCCGCTCGGTCAGCGCGCCGAAGGCGAGCAGTTCGCGCAGCCCGTCGACGGTCTCCACGGTGTCTGCCGAGAGCTTGGCGGTGGCCGCCCGGGTGCGGGCCCCGCGTGCGGCGCGTCCGCGCGCGTCCGCGAAGGGCGCGGCGGCGAGCAGCGCGGCGACCGGCAGCACCGCCGTCAGCAGCCACGGCTCCACCGTGGCCAGTGCCGCGGCTCCGCCGGTGAACACCACGCCGGATGCCAGGAGTTGGGCCGTGGTGTGGGCGTAGAAGAACTCCAGCGCCTCCACGTCGGCCATCGCGGTGGCCGCCAGGTCCCCGCTGCGTTTTCCCGCCACGCGGGCCGGTGCGCTGCGGGCGAGCCCGTCGAAGACCCGCACGCGCAGCTCGGCCAGCACCCGGTAGGCCAGGTCGTGCGAGAGGTCCATCTCCCGCCAGGTCATCAGGGCGCGTACGAGCACGAGGGCGACCAGTGCGGTGATCGTGCCGGTCGAGGGGGCGCGGTCGTCGATGACGGCGGTTCCGACGGTGTGCGCGGCGAGCGTCAACAGCGCGACCAGCGAGCCCTGTTCGAGGAGTGCGGCGGCGCAGGTACGGGCCATCATGACCCGGTGCCCGCCGAGGGCCGGCAGCAGGGCGCGCAGTGAACCCCGCGCGGGCACGGCCGCGTCGTCGGCGGTGCCGCTGAGGGTGGTACCGGCGTCGGCGTCGATGGTGCTGCTCATGCGGCGAGCCCTCCTTCATAGGTGTGGCCCGCCTTGACGAGCTCGGCGTAGACGCCCCCGGCCTCGATGAGGTCGGCGTGTTCGCCGACGGCGTCCACGCGTCCGCCCGCCAGCACCACGATGCGATCGGCATGGCGGGCGGCGGCGAGCCGGTGGGCGACCACCAGGACGGTCCGGCCGCCGGCGGCGTCCAGCAGTTCGCGGACGATGTCCGCCTCGCGGCGTTCGTCGACCGCGCTCGTGGCCTCGTCGAGGACGAGGACCGGGGCGTCGGCCAGCAGGGCGCGGGCCAGGGCGAGGCGCTGCCGCTGCCCGCCGGACAGGGTGGCGCCGCGTTCGCCGAGGACGGTGGCGTAGCCGTCGGGGAGGGTGGCGATCTCGTCGTGGATGCCGGCGGTCCGTGCCGCGCGTATCAGGTCGTCGTCCGTGGCGTCGGCCCGGGCGAGGCGCAGGTTGTCGGCGATGGTGGCGTGGAAGAGGTAGGTCTCCTGGGAGACCACGGCGATGCCGTGCCGGAGCGAGTCGAGTGCGTACTCGGCCACGTCGCGGCCGTCGAGGGTGATCCGGCCCTGCTGCGGGTCGCGGTGGCGCAGGAGCAGGGCGAGCAGGGTGGACTTGCCGGCGCCCGACGGGCCGACGATCGCGGTGGTGCGCCCTGCCTCGGCGGTGAAGGTGATGCCGCGGAGCGCGGGTGTTTCGGCGCCGTCGTAGCTGAACTCCACTTCCTCGAACCTCACTTGGGGCGGGCCCGGCCAGTGCGCCGGTGCCGTTCCCGTGTCGGGGACCGAGGGTTCGGCGGTGCGCAGCGCCCGCAGCCCGTCCGCGGCCGACACGCCCAGGTACCCGGCGTGCCACTCGCGGGACAGGTCGCGCACGGGCCGGAAGCACTCGGAGGCCAGGAGCAGCACCAGATAGGTGCCCGTCGCCGTGGTGGATCCGGTGACGGCCGACCAGCAGGCGAGCAGTGCGGCCGCCACGGTGCCGCCCTGGATGGCCAGGTCGGTGAGCCCGGTGTCGACGAGTGACACCCGGAGCTTGGCGACCGTGGCCCGGTGCAGCGCCGCCGACCGTTCCTCCAGCCGCTCCCTGGTGCGACCGACGGCGCCGGCGGCCCGCAGCGCGGGCATGCCCTGCAGTGCTTCGAGGTAGTCGGCGCCCAGTCCCTCGTAGGTGTCCCAGTGTTCCTTGCCGCGTTTGGCGAGGAGCCGGTCCCAGGCGCGCGGCCCGAACAGGGCGAGCAGCAGGGCGGGTACGAGGCCGAGGAGGGCGGCCGGTTCGACGGCGGCCAGGGCGGCGAGCAGCAGGGGAGGCACGGTGAGGGTGATGAGGAGCTGGGGGAGGTAGCGGGAGACGTAGGCGTCGACGCCCTCGACCCCGTCGACGAGGGTGGTGCGGACGGCCCCGGCGCGGGCGGTGGTGAGGTGCGCGGGTCCGAGCCGGCCGAGGTGGGCGACGAGTTCGTCCCGCAGGTGCACCCTGACCCGTGCTCCGGCGAGGCTGGCGGTGCGCCGCTGCCGGTGGCCGAGCCCGGCGCGGGCGACGACTACACCGAGCACGGCCCCGAGGAGCAGGGGGAGCCGGTCCGTGTCGCCCCGGGCCACGTCGGCGAGGGCGACGGCCAGCAGGACGGCCTGTGCGAGGTGGGTGAGGGCGACGGCCGCCTGCAGGAGAGTGGCCGCGAGCAGGGTGTGCCGTGCGTGCCGTGCGGCGCGGCGCAGCTCGGGGTGGACGATCACGAGGTCCCCTCTTCGGAGTGGGTGGTGCCGAGGGCCAGGCCGTGGACGATCCAGTCCCTGCCCGGCGGGGCGCCGAGCGCGGCTCCCAGGTCTGCCTGCTGCCAGGAGCCGACGGGCCGGCCGGCCAGGCCCTGCCGTCCGGCGGCCACGTGCGCCAGCCCCACGGCGAAGCCGGCCCGCAGGTGGGCCCGCCGGATCCGCGGGGCTTCGGCGTCCGTCGGGCAGCCGTATCCGAGCAGGACGGCGCCCGCGTCCGCGATCCAGGCCTGGCCCGCGGCCCAGGCGGCGAGCGTGGGCCTGGCGTCTCCCGCGGCGAGACGCCGCAGAGTGCCGTCGGGCGCCGACTCGACGAGTTCGGGCTGGGGTTCGCCGACGGCCGCGCACCAGGCGAGCTCACCGGCGCTCGCCTCCACGGCGGCGGCGAGCACCGCCCGCAGGCTCTCCCGGGGTGGTGTGCCCCGCAGCGGCGGCCCGGCGCTTCGGCGGGCCAGCAGTTCGCGGGGCGTGGGGGCGTCCGCAGCGGCTCGGTGCGCCGCCTCGGCCGGGGCAACCCGGCGTGCCCCCTCGGGCGGGGCGAAGTGCAGGGCGGCGAGCGGTTCTTCGGCGAGACCGTCGCGGCGAAGCCCGCCTGTACCTGCGCCCGACGTGACCGTCGTGCCGATCGCGCGCGCCGCGAGCCACAGCGCCGCCGCGGCGTGCCCGGTGTCCAGCAGGATCAACGGCCAGGCACGGTGACCGTAGTGCGAGACCGTGCGCCGCGCGGTGACGGAGAGCTCGACGGTCGCCCCGGGCGGTGTGCCGTCGGGTTCGGGGCCGAGGCGGTGCACGTGGTGGCGCAGCGGGTCGTAGCCGTAGCGGCCGGGCGGCAGCGGGCAGCGGGCGCCCACGACGAGTTGGGCGTCCACCGGGTGCAGCGCGCCCGCCGACGGGGTGGGCCGCAGCCGTCCCGCATCGTCCGAGGCAGCCAGGGACAGGTGGAGCAGCCCGCGCAGGTCCAGCTCCCCGGGGCCCGCCTCCGGCAGGGAGCGCGGCGATCCGGGCCACCGGCGGACGGCGGACCCGGCAGGCGCCTCCGGCCCGGGTTTCTCCGGGGAACGGGCGCGGGCGAGAGCGGTGACGAGATCCACGAGGGTCCTCACATGTGGGGCGGCGGAGCCAGCGTGAAGTCCTCCGGTGCGCGCGGCGCGGTCGTGCGCCAGCCGCGGCCGGTGGCGGCGTCGGCGAGGCGCGGTGAGCCGAAGTACCCGAAAGCAGCGGGGGCGTTGGGGATGAGCCCGGAGACGAGCACCCGGGCGACACGCAGCGGCGTTTCGGCCACGTCCTCGGTGGTGAGGTCGAACGTCATGACGCGGTGGCCGCCGTCGTGGAGGGCGCGCTCCAGCCGGTCCCGGCTGCCGGGCTCGACCTCCCCGATGGACACGGTCCCGTGCGCGGGCTCGGTGAACCGCCGGGCCTCGGACGCCATCCGCTCGTCGAGCCACACCTGGACGTGCGCGCCCAGGTCCCTGACGTGGGCGAAGTGTTCGCCGCATGCGTCGAGATAGCGGCCGTCGTCGCGGTGGCCCAGGTAGAGGCCGCGGGCGAGCAGCCCGGCCTCGACGGCCTGGAACACCCAGCCGTCGGGGTCGGTGAGGCCCTGGGTGAAGACCCAGGTGTGGACGGCTTCGAGCACGGCCTTGCGGGCGGCCTCGGCCGGGTCGTACTTGCAGGCGAACCCGGCCGCGTAGAGGCCGAGCCGGGGGTCGTGGACGAGCGCGGCCATGCAGGGGGCGAACTCCGAGGGCATCTCGACGAGATGGACGTCGAGCGCGGCTCCGGCGAGGTCGTCGGTGAGGCCGGGAACGCTGGCGGGGTCGATCCCGCGCGTCGGGCCGTCCAGGTGCCACCACAGTTCCAGCGCGTCGCGTTCGACGATTTCCAGCAGGCCGCGCGAGACCGCGTCGTCGAAGCCCTGCCCGGTGGCGATCCCCGCGTAGTTGAGGTGGTGGGTGCGGGGCAGCGAACGCAGGTCGCCCTGGCGCCAGTTGAGGTGGGTGAGCGCGACGGGTGCCCAGACCTCGGCCCGCTCCCCGTCGGGCAGCCGTTCCTCGCCGCGCGTCCACAGGGAGGGTGTGTCGGGGGTGAGGGGGCGGTAGGGGAACTTCTCGCGGGCGTACTGCCAGTCGGCGTAGGCGGGCAGTTCGTCCGGCCCGTACAGCCGAAGGCCCTTGCGGGTCAGCTCGGCGGCCGTGGCGCGCAGGGGTGCGGCGGGGTGGCCGGGGGGCGGTACGCGGTTGCCGCAGTACCGCTCGATCCCCTCCGCTATCGCGGCGATCCGGGCGCCCTCGGGGTCGCCGAAGGTGGTGCCGAGCGACACCCGGTCGGCGGGCCACAGACCGAGCCTGCGGGCGTCGGCTATCTCGGCGGTCAGCGCGGTGTAGCGGGGCGGCGCGCCCGCGGGGTGCTCGACGGGCTTGACCTTGCGGACGATGCCGCACACGGGGTCGACCAGGGCTTCCAGCGGCAGCGCCGTCATCGCAGGATCTCCTGTACGGGATCGGTGGGGGCGGGGCGGGAACGGAGCACGGGCAGCCGGAGTGCCACGTGCCGGGGGTCGACCTCGCGTCGGGAGGCGAGCAGTCGGGTGGCGGTGACCGGGTCGTCGCCGGTGTGCGGGTTCCGGGCGTGGGCCGGGAAGTGGTGCCCGGCGATCTCCAGGCGGAGCCGGGTGCCGGCGGGCAGGCGGCGTGCGAGCCGGCCGAGCCCGACGGTGAACTCGGCGGCCTGCCCCGGCTCGTCCCCACGTCGGACGATGCCGACGGCGAGCCGCTCGGCCGCTCCTTCGGGGGTGACCGCGACGAGCCGGGCGGCCCAGTCGGCGGACGGTGTGTCGGCGGTGGCACGCAGCCGCACCTCGGCGGGGCCGATGACGTCCAGCGGGCGGGGCAGCGGCGGAGTGACCAGCAGGCAGCGGTCGGGGGTGGCGTCCGTGGGAACGGTCAACTCACCGGATGACACGGGCAGTTCCGGATCGGCGGTGAAGGAGGCGCCGTGCAATAGCCGTACGGGCTCGGTGCGCGGTTCGCCCTCCAGGCCGGCGGGCACCCACAGGGGACTGTCGCCCAGCCCGACGGCACCGCGGTGCCCGGACGCGAGTTCCCCGGCGAGGGCGAGGCGGGCCCAGCGCGCGTAGAGCTCGCCGAGGCTCACCCGGTGCGCGGGCCGCGCGTCGGGCCCGGGTGCGGCGACGAGGCCGTGCCCCCAGGGGCCCATCAGCAGCCGTGCCGAGGGACCTCCCCAGCCGCGCCACAACTCGACGGTGTCCTCGGCGAAGTGGTCGTGGTGCCCGCCCACCGCGAGCAGGGGCATCCCGGCATGGCGCGCTCGCGAGCCGAACCGGCCGCGCTCTCTGTGCCGCCACAGCTCGGGCCAGGAGGGGAGGTTCCGGCCGAGCCGCCGGGGGAGGTCGCTCAGCGGCAGGTGGGAGAGCAGACCGGGGTCCGCGGCAAGGGTCTTCTCCAGGGCGTCCTCGTCGGAGTCGTGCCGGTCGCCGTGGGCGGCCCACCACCCGGCGCGGGCCGACAGCCGTTCCACGCCCGAGGGTTCGCGGGCCGTCTCGGCAGGGCCCAGCGCGGGCACCGCGACGATGACGGCGTCCGGGCGGGCGTCCTCGGGCGCGTCGAGCGCGAGGGCGAGCGCGCAGTGGCCGGCGTAGGAGGCGCCGGCCGCCACGAACCGCCCGTCGTTCCAGGGCTGTTGACGTATCCAGCGGGCGGTCGCCGCTCCGTCGGCCGCCTCGTTCTCGTACGGGCGCCACTCCCCCGGCGACGCGTGCCGGCCCCGCACGTCCTGGACCAGCGCGACGAAACCGCGCCGGGCCCACCCGCCCAGCTCGGCGCGGTGCCGGCGCCGGTCGTAGGGCGTGCGGACGAGGACGGCCGGGAAAGGCCCGTCGCCGTCCGGCAGTTGAACGTCGGTGGCGAGCCCCTCGACGGCCACGGTGAACGGCGTCATCCGGTCTTCCCCGGCATCGGGGCGACGTCGGGCACGGGCAGCACGGGGTGTTCGGTGACGGTCAGGGTGCGCAGGTCGACGCACCGGAGGCGACGCCGGGCGGGCAGCCCACCGGTGTGGGGCGCGTCGGTGGCCCACCGGGTGAGATCGTCGGCGAGCAGGGCGGCGAGCAACCCGGCCGCTGGCGCGGTGAGTTGAACAGGCTCACCGGACGCGCGAGGTCCGCTCCAGTAGGCGGCCAGCTCACGGTGCGCGGGCGTGGCGGCGAGCCTGCGGGCCCGCACGTGTGCCGACGTGACATCGCCGGGAGCGGCCGCGAGGGGTTCGAGATAGACATGCCAGCCCTCGCGGTGACAGCGCAGCCAGGCGGTGCCACGCTCGGGCAGCAGATCGGCGGCATCCCACAGCCCTTCGGGAACGGGCCCGTCGAGACACCACACGACAGCGGCGGGCGCCCCGTCGGCCGGGTCGTCGACCGCCACCTCGTTCACACCGGCCAAGTCGTCGGCCACGGCAGGGCTTTCACCGGCCGAGGCACCGAGGGCCAGGTCTACATCGGCCCGACCGACGGACACTGCGGGGCTCGCGTCGGCCAAGTCGCCGACCGCCACATCGTTCACACCGGCCAAGTCGTCGAGCACAGCAGGGCTTTCACCAGCCGGGACGCCGAGCGCCAGGTCCGCATCGGCCCAACCGCCGGGCACTGCAGGGTTCGCGTCGGCCATGTCGCCGACCGCCACCTCGTTCACACCGGCCAAGTCGTCGAGCACAGCGGGACTTTCGCCGGCCGAGGCACCGAGCGCCGCGTCCACATCGGCCCGACCACCGGACACCGCAGGGCTCACGTCGGCCAAGTTGTCGGCCGACGCGGGGTGTGCGCGGGCGAGGTCACCTGGCGTCGCCGTCCGTGGCTCGGCGCCCGAGGCGCGCAGGAGGGCGGCCAGCGGTTCGGTCAGCAACGGGTCGCCCAGCAGCCGGATGTCCCGGCGCCCGGCGGGCCACTGCGCGCGCGGCGGCGCTTCCGCCAGGTATCCGGCACTGTCGAAGGCCCGTACGAGCCGGTCGAGTTCGGCGTCCGGCTCCGGCTCGCCGGGGGCCCGGCCGGAGAGCAGGGAGAGCAGCGCGCCGTCGTCCGTGTCGCCCGTCCGCACACTGAGGAACTCCCCGTCGGCCGTGCGGACGGCAAGCCCCCGCCCGGGCACGGCGACGACCTCTACACCGGATGCGAGCTGGCTGCGGGACACGTCGGTTCTCCTTGGAGGAAGGGGCCTTGGAGGGCGTGGGCCCGCCTGCGAGGCGGCGGGCGGGCCCACGGTCGAGGGCGACTGGCCCCCGCTTGCTCCTTGCTTACTCCTCGGTGTCGTCGTCGAAGGGGTTCTCGACGAGCGCGTTGGAGTGGGAGGCGGAGTCGTGGGCCAGCTGGCCCGGGTCAGCGATCGGCGCGAAGACCTGTTCGTTGTCCATGAACTCTCCTTCACAAGGGAGGTGCGGCGTTCTGTTGAGCGCCACTCAACAACCTAATGAATATGATTTTCATATTCTAGACCGGGGAGAGGGTGATCTGGGTAACACACCGGCCAGCCCCCCTCAGGGTCCTGGCCGACCCGGCCCGCCACCTTGAGGACGTCCGCGAGCAGGCCGGGAGTGACGACCTCCTTCGGGGTCCCGTCGGCCACCACCCGGCCGTCCCGCAGGGCGACGATCCGCTCGGCGAACCGGGCGGCGTGGGCCAGGTCGTGCAGCACCATCACGACGGTGAGCCCGCGCTCCTCGCGCAGCCGCACCACGGTCTGCAGCACGTCGAGTTGGTGGTGCAGGTCCAGATAGGTGGTCGGCTCGTCGAGCAGCAGGACCTGGGTGTCCTGGGCGAGCGCCATCGCGAGCCGGACCCGCTGCCGCTCGCCCCCGGACAGGGCGTCGACGGGACGCTCGGCCCACTGCTCCACGCCGACATCGCGCAGCGCCCTGCGTACGACGGGGTCGTCGCCCTCGCGCAGCATGCCGAGCGGGCCGCGCGCCGCGTACCGCCCCTGCCGCACGAGGTGGCTCACGGTCATGCCGGGTACGGCCGGGGCCGACTGGTGCAGCAGTGCCACCCGGCGGGCGGTGGCGCGCCGGGAGAGCCGGGCGACATCCTCGCCGCCGAGGAGTACGCGTCCCTCGTCCGGCCGCAGCAGCCCCGCGGCGAGCCGCAACAGGGTTGATTTGCCACAGCCGTTGAGGCCGATGAGGGCGGTCAGTTCGCCCGGTTCGACGCTCACGTCGACGCCGCGCAGCACGGGCCGGCCGGGGTAGCCGAAGCGGACTCCCTCGACGCGGATCCCCACGGGTTCGGTCATGTTCCGTCCTTCGTCGACATCAGAACGTTCGGCCCGGCGCACGGCGTACGACGATCAGCAGCAGCGCGGCCCCGAGGCAGGTGGTGAGCGCTCCGACCGGCAGAGTGAGCCGGTCGGTGTCCAGCCCGACCGCCAGCAGCCGCGACGCCAGTTGCGACGCCGCGTCCGCCCCGCACACCACGGCCGCACCCACCAGAGCGGCACCGGGCAGCGTCATCCGCAGGTCCGCACCGAACACGGCCACCGCGACGTGCGGCACGAGCAGCCCGACGAAACCCAGCGCTCCCACCGCGGCCACCGCACCCGCCGTCAGCGCCACCGCGCACAACAGCGCGAGGGTTCGGGCCCGTGAGGCGGACAGCCCGGCGGCACCGGCGATCTCGTCACCGCAGCGCAGCAGGGTCAGCGGCCCGGCCAGCAGCCACGCCGCGGCGCCCCAGACCAGCGCCCAGGGCCACAGCAGGTGCCAGTGCTGCCACACGCGGCCCTCTGTCGTGCCGAGGAGCCACTGGACGACGCTGCCGAGCTCGCCCGGCGCGACGAGCAGCACCATGGCGGTGACCCCGCCGAGCACCGCCGACACGAGCACGCCGTACACGGCGGTCTGCGCGGGGTCTCCCCCGCCACGTCCGGCGAGCAGCCACAGCAGGGTGGCTCCGGCGCACCCGCCCACGCACGCGGCGACGACGACCGCGAGAGGCGATTCCCACCCCGCGAGTCCGAGAGCGGTCGCGGTGACGGCTCCGAGTACCGCGCCCGGTGTCACACCGGTGACCTCGGGGCCGGCGAGGGGGTTCTGCAGGGCGGACTGCAGAATCAGGCCCGCCACGCCGAGGCAGGCCCCCGCGCCGAGGGCCACCAGCAGCCGGGGCAGGCGGAGTTGGAGCAGAATGTGCCGCTCCGTCGCGTCGCCGCCCCCACCGAGCACGTCCCAGACCACGGCCGGGGACATGCCCCGTCCGGCCAGCAGTTCCACGCAGGCGCACACCACCACGAGTGCGGAGAGCAACCCGAAACGCCGCCTCACCGAGCCTCCTCCGCCGCGGATGCCCCACTGGGTGGGAGAGGAGCACGGGAAGGACCACCGCCCCGGGGCTCTTCTCCAGGACCGCGTCCCCGGACCTCCGGGGAACGTTCCTCTCCCGGCGGCTCGGTGTCCCCGTCTCCGAGGCCGGTCCCCCGAGACCCCGTACGAGCGGAACCGGAACCCGCCGCTCGTCGCGGCGCCGCCGGCCTCCGCTTGCCCGACCGGAGCAGGGCTACGCCGAGGGGCACACCGAGGAGGGCCGTCCAGGCACCGGCCGGTGTCTCCACTGGCGCCAGCGCGAGCCGGGCCGGGATGTCCGCGACGGCCACCACGACGGCGCCCCACGCCGCCGACCAGGGCAGCCAACGCACCGCGCCGGCCGCCGGGTTGATCCGCCGGGCCAGGTGCGGGGCGAGGAACCCGACCCACGCCACCGGCCCGCACACCGCGGTCACGGGCGCGATCAGCACCACCGCGATGGCCAGCGCGGCGAACCGGGCCCGCTGCGCGCGGACGCCCAGCGCCTCGGCGTCCTCGTCGCCCAGCCGCAGCACCGAGAGCACCGGCGCGCACAGCACGAGCGCGGGCACCGCGACGAGCAGCCAGGGCCACAGCCCGGTGACGTCCTCCCAGGTACGGGCGGAGAGCGAGCCGAGCAGGTATCGGTAGATCAGCTGGAGGTCGAGCTGGTCGGCCATCACCATGAGCACGAGCAGCGCGGCCTGCAGGGCGGCGGCGACGGCGGCCCCGGTGAGCAGGACGGCGGACGGGCTGCGCCCGAGACCGGCGGCGACCAGCGTGAGCCCACCGCCGAGCGCGGCCCCGCCGATGGCCAGCAGGGGCTGGACGGCGGCGGGGATGGCCACGGACAGCACCAGTGGCGCGGCCACTCCCAGCGCGGCCCCGGACGACACGCCCAGCATCTCGGGGACGGCCAGAGGGTTGCGCAGTGCCTCCTGCAGTACGAGTCCCGCCGCGCCCAGGCAGGCTCCGGCGATCAGCGCCAACAGTAGCCGGGGCACCCGGAGTTCGGTGACGACGATCCCGGCGAGCGTGCTGTCCGCGTCCCGCAGGGCAGCGGGCAGCTGGTGCAACGGGACGTACGGTGTGCCCAGACTCAGCGCGCAGCAGGATGCCGCGGCCAACAGCGCGATCACTACGGGGAGTTGCCAGCGCCCGCCGGACCGCGGGGATCGTACGGACCGCCGCCTGTCCGAAGTCGCGCCGCCCGCCGCGGTTTCCGTCGCGGTGGGCGCGCTCACCGCAGTGCGGCCGTGGCCTCGTCGAGGACGATGCCCAGCGAGCGGGTGCCGCGCCCCTTGGCCCATACTTCGGAGTCGACCTCGTGGACGTCGCCGTTCCGCACCGCCGGGATCTTCCCCCACAGCGGGTTCTTCGCCAGCTTCTCCGAGAGCTTGCCGTCCGCCTCGCCGAAGCTGATCGTCTCGACGAACAGCACGTCCACGTCACGCGCGAGGATCTCTTCGAGGCTGTAACTGCCTTCCACTCCACGGGACTTCCAGGGATAGTCCGCGAGCTTCGGGAACAGCCCGGCGGTCACGTCCGTCCCCGGGGTCGCGACGCCGAAGTTCTCGTCGCTGCCGTAGATGACGAGTGCGGTCTTGTCGCTCTTGGCCCGCTCGGCCTCGGCGAGCTTGTTCCGGAAGGTCTTCTCGGCCTTCTCGCCTTCGGCGGTACGGCCGGTGAGCGCCGCGACATCGCGCAGGTAACCCACGCTGTTCTGCCACGTTTCGGGCTGCATGGGCCAGAACGTGGTGGCGCCCTTCAGGGCCGGGGCCAGCTTGCCGTGGGTGTCCTCAAGGCCGATCACGAGATCGGGCTTGTGGGAGAGGATCGCCTCCACCTCGGGAGCGATGAACCCGCCGGGAATGACGTCGACCTGCTTCGCCTTCTCCTTCCCCAGGAAGTCGGGGTGGGCGAGGAGCGCGCTGTTCGTGGCCGTGGGGACGATACCCAGCTCGGTCAGGATGTCGTCGCAGAGCGCGAACAGGCAGACGATGCGCTCGGGTTCCTTCTTCAGGGAGATCTTGACCCCGTTGGCGTCGGTCAACTGCCGTGTCGCCTTGATGGTTTCCACGGTGACGTCGGTCTTCGCACCGGCCGCGGCCTCTTCGCCCGCGGGTTCGCCTTCGGTGGACGAACCGCATCCGACCAGAACGGAACCCACTATCGCCGCGGTGATCCAGCTTCGAACGAATCTCGACGGTGAGCGCAGCATCGATGCCCTCGCTTCTTCTCATGGGACCCGGAACGCATCGAAGATACATGATAATCGTTTTCATCAGACCCCCTTTTCGTGGAGGCCCCGATGAACGCCGACCCGCTGCTGCTCGTCTCCGACCATGTCGGAGGATCCGTACACGTGCTGACCGTGCCGGACGGCATCGAGGCACACCGCCTCACCGGCCGTCACCTCTCCGAGCACGCCGGATTCCTGGCGCTGCCGGGCGGGCGGACGGCCTGCGTCGACGACCGCAGGGGCGAGCTGCTGGTGCTCGATCCGTTCGGCCACGAGCTGGTGGAGACCGCGATTCCGGTCGCCGTGCCGTCCGAGCACCTCGCCTGCGATCCGTCGGGCCGGTGGGTGGCCGTCACCACGGGACTGGGCAAGAACGGCAGTCCGTGGTCGGATCTGCTGACGGTCGTCGACCTCGTCACGGGAGATGCGGCCCGGGTCCGTACGCGCGTGGGCGAGCCGGGCGTGACGGTGGTGGGCAAGGGCGATCCCCTCGTCGTCCTGAGGCACCGGGAGCCCGGCGCACTGACCGTCCACCGGTTCGCCGACCTGCTCGACGCACCGCCCGGCTGCCCGCCGGTCACGCCGCACGCCTGCCTCGCCCTGCCGGACGACGGGCACGGCGACGCCCATGTCCCGTACGACGGGCAGGTGTTCGCGGCCACGGGCGAGGGGGTGCACCGAGCGCGCCGTGAGGGCGACGCACTCGTTCCGGAGCCGGCGATTCCATGGGGTTCGCCCGCCCGGGGTTGGTATCTGCGGTTCGACCCACGGCGCCGGGTGCTGTGGTCGACCCTGCGGGGCGGTCCCGCGGACCCGCTGCGATGGCCGGAGTGGACGAACCAGGCGTGGCGCCACGACCTGGAATCGGACCGGACGACCCGGCCGGAACTCGGCCGGGGACTGGTCTTCCGGCTGGCCCTCACCAAGGACCACACCGCGTTCACCCGCATCCACCCGGACGGCGACGAACTGGTCCTGCTGGACGCCGACGAGACCGTCCGTCGCGCCCCTCTCCCCGCGATGGACGGCGCTCCCCGCCGCGGGGGCACCCCCTGGGAAGGCGTCCAACGTCGTGCGGTGGCGGCCTCACCGGGTACGGACTGGGTCGCCGTCACCCGCGGCGGCCACGGCGAGGTCCACGTCTTCGACGCCGGAACGGCCTGCGAAGCAGCCCGCCTGAAGCTGGGCACACCCTTGCATCACGGCGGCCACGCGACGCTGCGCACGCGGGACGACGGCGCCGAAGGCGATCCCGTGGGCCGGTGACAGCACTGCCGGCGGCCCGGTCCCCACCGACCTGGGCTTGCGACTTGGGCCTGACGATCACCAGCTCGCTCTTCGCCATCGACCGAACCGCCGGCGAACCGTGCGGGGCGGCGCGCGGAGAGGCGTACAACCGGGCGAGAGTCCGGAGCTTGATCGTCCGCCGCCGCTGCGTCTCTGCTCCGGCTCTGCGTTCCCTGACGAACTTTCAGTCCCGGTGCTCCGCCTGTTCCTCCCCCAGGACGACGGCACTGGTGCGGTTGGTGTTGGCGTCCTGGAGGCAGCCGCGCAGCCGCATCACGTCGTGTGAGGGCAGGGCGGGGCGGATGACGCCGGTGTACACGCCGCCGTCCATCCGGTTCAGCGCGGTGTCGCCGTTCGCTGCCGCGGTGGAGCGGCGGCAGGTCTCCCACAGGTCCTGGGCGGCGAGCTGGACTGCCTGCGGGCTCCGGTCACCGCGGGTCTCGACGCGGAAGACCATGGTGGTGCTCGCGGCGTCCGGCGCCTTTTCGGCCCGGGTCTGCGTCGCGTCCGCCAGCGCGGACCACAACAGGGGCACCAGTACGAGGCCGGCCACGGCCACCGCGACGGCGAGCGCCTTGCGGCCGGTGCGGGCGGGCGGTACCGCCGGCTGGTCCTCCAGGGGAGCGGTCGCGGTGAGCGGCGGGGCGGTCAGGGCCGCCAGCCGTCCGGCCAGGCGGCGTTCGGCGCCCGGTCGCGCGGTGGCTCCGGCGACCTTCTGGAGGACCAGGGCGATCCCGGACAGGGCCGCGCCGGCCGCCATGAGGACGGGTACGAAGACGAAGGTGCGGCTTCCGTTCACATCCGTCAGGTCGTTGGAGCGCAGCCAGTTGAAGTGGTTCGGTACCGGATCGCGGGTCTGTTCGAGGCGCTTGCGGACCTCTTCGACGCGGGCGTCGGACTGCTCCAATCGTTCTTCGAGGCGGGTCAGGCGGGTGAGCAGCAGGACGGTGGCGAGGAAGATCTCGATGACGATGAGCAGGGCGGCGGAGATCAGGGCGCGCTGCCATTCCCAGCGGGTCAGGTAGAGCACGGTGTAGTAGCCGGCGTAGACGGCGGACAGTCCGCCGAAGGTGTAGCCGACCAGTCTGATGGCCTTCATGCCGCCGGCTCCTCACGCGTCGTGTCTCGCGTCGTGTCTCGTGTCATGGCGGCTTCGGTTGCCGCATCGGTGCTGTCGTCCGCGGTGACCGCGCCGGTCCCGCCGTCGACGGTGAGTGCCGTGCCGGCCGGGAAGCGGTCCACCGCTCCGGGTACGCCGACCGCCGTGGGGACGCGGTACTCGCGGGCGAGTACGGCGAGATGGGACAGGGCGCTGCCGGTCTCCGCGACGAGTCCGGCCAGGCCGGGCAGCAGCGGCGCCAGGGCCGGGTCGAGCGAGCGGACGACGAGGACGGCATGGTCGGGGCGTTGGCCGTGGCCGTCCCAGGCCGTGCCGGTGCCGAAGCCGCCGCCGGCGCCCTGCCCCTCACCGGACGTACGGTGTCCGGGCGGGAGTTGAGCCACCGGACGCCCGTCGGCCAGACGGAACGCGGCGGGCAGCGGTCCCGTGTCCTGCCGCGGCTGTCGTCCGGCGAGGTCGGCCGGCAGCCCGCCGCCGTCCGCCGCCTTGACCAGTTCCTCCCAACGCAGCAACGACAGGCGGGACAGTCCGAGGTGGCATTCACCAGGGCCCAGCCGACGCGTCATCTCCCGCACCATCTGCGCCTGCATCTCCTGCACCCAGCGAATACGCAGCCGCAGCCCTTCCCGCACCGGCAGTGCGCCGACACCGCGCGGCACCGTGGTCCAGCCGGTCTGTTGCGGCAGCGGCGCCCGGTCGCCGAGCGTGGGCGGCAGCAGGGCCAGCAGCACGGGATGGCGTTCGACGAGCTGTTCGTCGGTCAGATCACGGGAGCGGCCCTCGGCCAGCTCCGCCAGCGCCTCCCCCGCGGAGGTGGCCCCGGTCCCGGCGCCGAGCAGGGCGCCCGCGAGGGATTCCTGGGCGTGCAGGGAGGACAGCGATTGCCGGCCCCAGGCGACGGCGTCGAGGAGTTGGCCGCTGAGCATCTCGCCGGGTGGCGGGAAGTCGGCCAGCGCACGGTCCGTGTCGGCCATCAGGTCGACCGCCAGCATCGGCAGCGCCGAACGCAGCCGGCCCACGCGCCAGGCCGCTCCCGCTTTGCGGGCACCCGGGCCGGGGTTGATGAAGTCCAGGACGGGATGGGCGGACGGTACGGCGCCCAGCAGTTGCAGATCGGCGGCGGCCCGTCCCTCGACGGTGGTCACCAGGGGGAGTCTGCGCAGTCGGCGCCGCGGGGCCGCCCCGGCGATGTCGAGGGCCAGGGTGAGGCCGCGGGACATCGGAGTCACCCACAGGTCCTCCTCCAGCGGCTGGAGCACCCCGGGCAGGGTCTCGGCGACCGGACCGGGCCCCAGCAGGCGGGCGCCCCGCGGCGGCCGCGCGGCCATCGCCGTGATGGGACGCGCCTGGAACAGCCACAGGCGGTCTTCGGCGTCGAAGCCGAACTCCATGTCCTGCGGCCCGCCGAACACCCGCTCGGTCTGCTTGGCCAACTGCACCAGCCGGACCCGCTGCCGGTGCGACAGCAACCGCTCCCCGCGGGGCTCGGCCGGCTCCGTGCGCACCAGCCGGGTCATCCGCGTCAGCTGGTAACGCACGCCCTGTGTGCTGCCGTCGACCAGCTGGTCCGGTCCGCCGCGTACCGCGCTGACCAGGATCCGGTCGGTGCGCCCGGCCACCGGGTCGGCGCCGAACATCACGCCGCCGACGGCCGACGTGAGCATCGGCTGCACCAGTACCGCCATCCCGTCGTCCTCCGGGGTGTCCTGCGGTGGCCGTAGGGGCCGTACCCGCCGCGCGGAGTCGAGCACGGTCTGCACCGCGGTGGTGAAGTCCTCCCACCCCCGCACGTCCAGCACCGACTCGAAACGTCCCGCCATGGAGGATTCCTCGGTGTCCTCGTGGGCGGAGGAGGAACGCACGACCAGCGGTCTCTCCTGACCCTCCGGCCCGGCCAGGGAACGCCACGCGGAACGCACCGCGTCCGCTCCGGACCGCGCCCCGGGCCCCCGCCTCACGGGCACCAGCACGAAGCCCGGCAGCGCGGGCAGTCCCGCCACGGCCGCGCGAGCGAGATTGGCGGCCTTCGCGCCGGCGACGGTCGCGTCCTCGGCCTGTTCCGAGTCCAGCGGCACCACCGCCAGTTCGGCACCCTCGAATCCCATGGGTCATCCTTCCTGTGAATACGTGAACCTGTGCATCTGGTCCCGCGCGGACCTCCGCGCCGCGCCGCCCGAGGCCACGACCGTCGTCCTGGCCCGAATGCCGCGGCGACGGCGCCCGCGCAGCCGTACGACGACGAGATCCACGCCACGTCCACCTGGCTCACCGAGGGTCGGGGCGCGGCCCAGGCCGAATATCCCGACCGGCCGCCACAGGGGTATGACGACGTTGACCTGCTGGTTCACCACAGACGGCATCGGGGTCCCGCCGTCGTGCACGGGGCCGATCGGGTTCACCGCCACCTCCGGTTGATTGATGCATCAACAGTCATTTTTCGCCAAGCATCGTTGATATGTCAACAGGAGTCCCGCCCACTTACCCAAAGCACCGCACCCTCGGCCACGCAGCAGCTCCGGCACCAGAGCCGTTCGATCAACCCGGCCGAGCCGACTTGGATCTACACATAGAGCCTGAGCTCCATTGACATCTAGTTGATGCCTCACATATAAAGATGATGCATCAACCAAAGGACTGCGGATCATGGAAACAGTGCAGAGCCGGCAACAGGCGGCACCCGGTGCCTTCACCGCCTTCGCCCGCTTCGTGCTCAGCGGCGGCGGGGTGGGGATCGCCGCCAGCTTCGCCGTGGCGGCCTTCGCCTCCTGGATTCCCTGGGTCCTGGCCAACGCGCTGATCACCGTGGTCTCCACGCTCCTCGCCACCGAGCTGCACGCCCGCTTCACCTTCGGCGCGGGCGGACGCGCGACCCGGCGCCAGCATGTGCAGTCGGCCGGGTCCGCGGCGGCCGCGTACGCGGTGACCTCCGCGGCGATGCTTGTCCTGCACCTGCTGGCGGCCGCGCCCGGTGCGGTACTGGAGCAGGCCGTCTATCTGTCCGCCTCCGCACTCGCCGGTGTCGCGCGGTTCGCGGTGCTGCGCCTCGTCGTCTTCGCGCGGACCCGCTCGCAGGTCGCGGCCCCCGTCCACACCGTCCGTCCCATCCACACAGTCCGTCCCGTGCGCACGACCATGGCCCGCACCTCGGCCCCGGCCGCCCTCGCGATGCTCCTCCGCGCCGCCTGACCGTCGTACCGGGCGGCCAAGCCACGCAGCTCTACCGGAATCGGCTCCGGGTCCGGGTGCGGTGGAGACTCAGGCCTGCCCCGAGTCGGGCGGAGTCGGAGCGTGTCAGGCGGTCTCGGCTGTGGTGCCGCGTACGACAAGGTGCGGGGTGAGCACGACCTCGCGGGGTTCGGTACGGCCCTGGTCGAGGCGCTCGACGGCGGCGGTCACCGCGTGGCGAGCCTGTTCCTCGGCGCCCTGACTGACGGTGGTCAGGTCGAAGCAGCTCAGCCGGGAGAGCGTGTCGTCGTCGTAGCCGACCACGGAGACCTGCCCCGGGACGGCGACGCCGGCACGGCCGAGGCCGGCCAGGACGCCGATGGCGCACTGGTCATTGAAGGCGACGACGGCCGTGGGCAGTTCGGTGCCGTCGAGGAGCTGGCGGGCGGCCCGCTCGCCGGCCGCTTCGGTGTGGTCGCCGCGCAGCACCCGGATGTGGTCGTCGAGGCCGTGCCGGCGCATGGCGGTGCGGTAGCCGCGGCGCCGGTCGGTGGCGATGACGCCCTTGCCGCCGTCGACGTACGTGATCGCGTGGTGGCCGAGGCCCTCCAGGTGGTCCACGACCTGCCCTACTCCGTCGTCGTCCGCAGTGCGTACGACATCGAGGTCGGCGTCGGCGATCCGACGGCCGACGGCGATGACGGGTGACTTGCGGTCGAGAGCCGCGAGCGTGTCGGCGGGGGCGGTCGGGCCCAGCAGGATCAGCGCCTCGCTGCGGAAGGCCAGCAGCGTCTCGACGGCGGTGTGCTCGTCGCGGGTGCGGGTCTGGGTGCTGAGGACGAGGTCGTAGCCGACTTCCTCGGCGGCCGTGTGGAGGTGCTCGACGAGTTCGGCGTGGAATGGGCTGTGGATGTCGACCATGACACCGAGCAGCCGGGTGCGTCTGCTGGCCAGCAGGCTGGCGGTGCGGTCGGCCTGGTAGCCGAGGTCGGCGGCGGCTTTGAGGACGCGCTGCCGGGTGCGTTCGCTGGGACCGGGCACACCACGCAGGACCAGGGAGACCGATGCCGTGGACAGCCCCACCCGTGCGGCCACGTCCTCGAGCCGGGGGCGCTTGTTCGTGCCGCTCCAGTGACGCGCGGAACCGACATCAGCCACTCGTACCTCCCCTTGGCCATCTCCTTGAGCAACACCCTTGACACGCTCGCGAAACAAGCCGATAGTACCAGGACTTAAAGCGCTTTAAAACGTCCTGTTGTTCCGACGAAGTCAGCTCGGAAGGTGCACCTCACGGCTCGCACCTTCCGACTCCCCTGCCACCACGCCCTGCGCGCCGGAGAGGAGCCCCAGTGAGGACGCGGCCGACCGGGATCGACGTCATCGGCGGCGTCGACATGACCCGGCCGCGCCCGTCTGGGCGGCTGCCGAGCGGCCCCGGCTGTGCATGACGCCGGGCTGCCTGAGATGTGCCTGGTAGACGTCGGCGACGCCCAAAAGGCGCGCGCCCACGACACGACCAGTCGCTACGGCTCACCGCATACCGAGAGCGTCTGCGGCACAGGCTTATGGAACATGTTCCGGAGGCCGCCGCACGATCTCGGCCCGACACCGTCGTGAAGCTTGAGCACGAGGGCCACGAACTCGACCAGATCGAGGTCCCGCTTCCCTAACGCCGTCGGTCTCCAGGCACCACCACCCTCTTCTGAGACCGGCCGAACGGGATCAGCCTGTCCCCTTTCCCTACCCGTCCCCTCTCCTTTCCCTACCGCGCCCCTGATCGAGGCCGTCGCGACCGCCCCGGCCCCCAACCAGCGGCCGCGCATCGACTCCCCTCCCAGATGCACAGTGAGGTGCACCAACCATGAACCGCACATCCCTTCCCCGTTCCCGCAGAATCGTCCCCGTCGTGGCCGTGGCCGCCGCGGCAGCCCTGGTGCTCGCCGGATGTTCCAGCGACTCCGGCGGCAAGAAGGCCGAGGAGGACACGGGCAACACGTCGGCGGGCAAAGCCGACACCCCCCGGATGACCGTCGCGATGGTCACCCACGCGCCTCCCGGCGACACCTTCTGGGACATCATCCGCAAGGGCGCCCAGGCGGCAGCGGCCAAGGACAACGTCAAGCTCATCTACTCCAACAACGAGAACGCCTCCACCCAGGCCAGCCTGGTCCAGAACGCGATCGACCAGAAGGTCGACGGCATCGCGGTCACGCTGGCCAAGCCGGACGCCATGAAGGACGTCATCGCCAAGGCCCAGAAGGCCGGCATCCCGGTCGTCGGCCTCAACTCCGGCATGGACCAGTGGAAGGCCCAGGATCTGCTCCAGTTCTTCGGCCAGGACGAGTCGGTGGCCGGTGAGGCCTTCGGCGAGAAGCTCAACGAGACCGGCGCCAAGAACGCCATCTGCGTCGTCCAAGTGCAGGGCCACGTCGGCCTGGAGGCGCGCTGTGCCGGTGTGAAGAAGACGTTCAAGGGCAAGACCACGAACCTCTACGTGAACGGCACCAACATGCCGGCTGTGAAGTCGACGATCACCGCCAAGCTCAAGCAGGACTCCTCGATTGACTCTGTGGTCACGCTGGGTGCGCCCTTCGCGCTCACTGCCGTGCAGTCGGTTTCCGAGGCCGACAGCAAGGCGAAGGTGGCGACGTTCGACCTGAACAAGGAGATGGTCAAGGCCATCGAGGACGGCGACGTCGAGTTCGCCGTCGACCAGCAGCCCT